>JBBQSR010000111.1:0-9541 GCA_038234855.1 Ktedonobacterales bacterium
ATCTGCGTTGCACTGTGTATGCCAGCGAGACGGCCCAGGCGCTCGCCCGCGCCGCCGCCGCGCTGGGCCGCGTCGTCCCCGTGCATGTGAAGGTCGACACCGGCATGGCGCGGCTGGGGCTACGCGCCGAGGACATCCCCGCCATCGTCGCCTTCCTGCGCGAACTGGCGGCGTTGCCGGGGCTGCGGGTCGAGGGCATCTATACCCACTTCGCCACCGCAGATGAGACGGACCAGGGGTACGCCCAGATGCAGCTTGCCCGCTTCCACGCTGTGCTCGACGCTCTGCGGGGCGAGGGATTGTTGCCGCCCATCATCCATGCCGCGAACTCCGCCGCCACGCTGGCACTGCCCCAGGCGCGCTTCGACATCGTGCGACCGGGCATCATCCTCTATGGGCTGGCCCCGTCAGAGGATGTGCCACTGCCTGACGGCTTTCGCCCCGCGCTCAGCTTCAAGACGCAGATCAGCCAGGTCAAGACCATTCCGGCGGGCGAGGGCATCAGCTATGGCCGCACGTATGTGACGACACGGCCCGAGCGCGTGGCGGTGCTGCCGGTCGGCTACGCGGATGGCTTTCGGCGCGGCCCCGCCAACTGGGGCGAGGTGCTGATTCGCGGTACGCGCGCGCCCATCCGTGGCCGCGTCTGCATGGATCAGACGGTCGTGAGCGTCGATCACATTCCCCAGGCCCGCGCGGGGGATGAGGTCGTGCTCATCGGCGCGCAGGGCAGCGACCGCATCACCGCCGAAGAGGTCGCCGCGCGGCTCGGCACCAGCAACTATGAGGTCGTCGCCGCCATTCTCGCCCGCGTCCCCCGGCTGAGCCTGTAAGGGGCTGCCCTATGGTACAATGATGACAAACATCTTTTCATGAGGTGCCCTATGGTTGCTGCTCCCCAACCACAGCCAATATCTGTGGAAGCGTACTTCGCGTTAGACGACAATGCGGTTGACGCGAAATACGAATACTATAATGGGTATGTGCGCCTGATGGCTGGCGGCACAAACCAGCATTCCATTATTTGTATGAACATTGGTACTGCGTTGAGCAATGCACTGCGCGGTTCGGGTTGTCGTGCTTTCACTTCTGATGCGCGTGTGGAGCTTTCCCCGAACAGCTATGTCTATCCTGACGTTACGGTGAGTTGTTCTCCCAAGGATCTCACCGAATCTTACCCCGTTCGCTCGCCGCGTGTCGTCTTTGAGGTGCTTTCCCCCAGTACAGCAAATTACGACCGGAAAGAAAAAACCAAATGGTATCGCGCTTGTGCTAGCATCGAAGCATTTGTGTTAATTGACCCAGAACAACTGCTCGTCGAGGTTTTTCAGCGAGATGGGGTCTTTTGGCATCATTTCCCTTACGACACGGCAGATGCGTTGATAGATATTGCTCCCTTGGGCATCCAGATACCTATCGCGGAGTTTTATCAAGATATCGATCTGCCTCCTGTGCCTCAGCCGCCCTTTGCGCAACCATAATCCCCTCCGCTCGTCGCGCGCCTTGTGGTTGACTTTTGGCGCATGCCATGATATCCTGTAGATACGCACTGCCTACGGGAGTAGCTCAATTGGCAGAGCACCCGTCTCCAAAATGGGTTGTTGGAGGTTCAAGTCCTCTCTCCCGTGCCAGGCCCTCGCATCGCAGCGAGGGCCTTCGCGTATTCTCCCTGCGTCGGTGCCAAGGGCGGCATTCCGGTACAGCAGCGATGGCACCGGGGCGTAGTGCGCCTGCCCAGGCGCAGATGGAGCTACCTCCATGTCTGACGCATCTCCCCCAGCAGCGGCGGAGCCAGCCGTGCCCGCCCCCCGCGCGCGGCCACCCAGCAACCTCATCAACTCGGTCGCCTTCGCCATCTTTATTGCCATCGTCATCCTCGTCTTCACCACGGGCTTTGGGGCGTCGGCCTCTACCTCCGCCACGTACACCGCCAGCGCGGCGGGGGCACAGGTCGGCGTGCTGCCGGGCGACGCCGCCATCGCCGTGCCAGCAGGCGTCGCCGCCATCCTGCGCGTCCCCGAGGATGTACCCACCATCCAGGACGCCGTGGACCGCGCCCTGGGCGGGCAGATCATCTCCGTCGCGCCGGGCGTGTACCATGAGGCCGTGAAGGTGCAGGGGTCGGCCAAGTCGCACCTCACCATTCGGGGCCGCGACCGCAACGGCGTCATCTTGGATGGTCGGCACGGTGACGGCAAATACTTCGCCAATGGCATCTACGTGGGGCGCGACACGGGCGGCAACCCCGCCAACAACGTCATCATCGAGAACATGACCGCGCGCTACTACATCGGCAATGGCTTCTATTGGAATGGCGTCACGGGCTATCGCGGCAGCTACCTGACCGCGTATAACAATGGCGACTATGGCATCTATGCCTTCGCCTCCGTGCGCGGCCAGCTCGACCACGACTATGCGTCGGGCAGCCCCGATTCGGGCATCTACATCGGCCAGTGCAACCCGTGCAACGCGCTCGTCACGCACGACATCTCGGAATACAACGCGCTGGGCTACTCTGGCACCAACGCGGGGGGCAACCTGGTACTGCGCGACTCGGTGTGGCGGCACAACGCGACGGGCATCGTCCCCAACACGCTCGACTCCGAGGCGAACCCACCAGAGCACGGCACCACCATCACGCACAACCTCGTTTATGACAACAACAACGAGGGCGTGCCCTTCAAGAAGCTGGAATATCCGCCCTTCGGCATCGGCATCATCATGCCAGGCGGCAACGACAACCTCATCACCGATAATACCGTCGAGGGGCAGCAAAACTACGGCATCCTCGTCAGCGGCAACATCGATACGAACCTGTGGACGCCGCACGGCAACACCATCCGCGACAACACCGTCAGCGGGTCGGGCATCGCCGACATCGCCATGACGCTGCCCGCCGGACCAGACAACTGCTTCACCGGCAACCACGTCACGCGCACCATCCCCGCGCTGTTGCAGCAGTCCAACGGCTGCGGCACCATCGGCGCGCGGACGACAGGCGGCGACCTGGGCATCTTTATGTCGCTCATCAGCCGCTTCGTCAAAGCGAGCACGTGGTCCAACGCGACCGCGCTCGGCTTGCTGAACCGCTGGCAGACCTTCCGCGAACCAGGCCCCCAGCCAAACATGCCAGGCGACCTGAACGCGACGGTCGGCCCCCTCTTCACCGAATCGTGGACCTCTGGCACCATCGACGTCGCGGACCCCCACGCGACGAATTCAACAAAGGCGGTCGCTGCCGTGGGATTTTCTTCCTTCTTCGCCATCTTGCTGGGCTTCTATAGCTATCTGCTGCCCATCGCGCTCTACGCCGCGTGGGTCGGCATCGCCTTGTGGGATCTCGCCCGCCGCGACACCATGACCGCTGGCGCACGCTATGGCTGGATGTCCGCCGTCGTTGGCGTGCCCATTCTGGGTGCCATCGCCTACTACATCTTTGGCAAGGGCACGCTCACCAGCGGCTTCCGCTGGATGCTGCTCGGCGGCTCAACGGCGATCTGGCTGGTCGCCACGGGCGTGCTGATGTGGCTGTCGTCGCTGTAGGGCGGTGGCATTCCGGCGACCAATGCCAGGCGTGGCCTGCTCTCGTGCAGGCAAAAGGAGTGTCCCTTTCCCCCGTTGCTCTTTGTAGGACGACGGGGGAAAGGGGATTTCTGCCGCCGCAATGGCTGAGCTTGTGTGAAGCTATGAACGTGGGCGATAATGAACGGGCATTTGTTGAGTATCTCGCCCGCGCAACGTGTGACCAGGAGCGGCACCGCATGGCCTCTGCACCCAAAATCATCATTCTCACGCAAGAGCACCGTGGGCACGGTGTCACCACCGCCGCCTATTTCCTGGGCCAGACGTTGGCGCAACGGCGGATGCCCGTCCTGCTCGCCGACATGACCGCGCGCCCCGGACGGCTGCCCCAACTGAACCGCCACTTCCCCACGCGCAATCTCGTGCTGTGGTCGCCGCCCGCCTCGGCGCACCGCGACCTGCCCGCCCTGCTGCTGAAGGCGCGCGGCGAGGTCGCGGGAAAAGCCGCATGCCTGCTGCTGGATGCCGACCTGGCGACGCTCGACGCCCTGCAAGCGGCGGATGAAGAGCTGCGCCTGGTCGACTTTGTGCTGCTGGCGACCGAGCACACCGCCGAGGCGGAAAAGGGCGCGGAACGTGTGGCGAACCGCTATCTGCCGCTGCGTGAGCGCAACAAATTTGGCCTCGCCTTCGCGCGCGTCCCTGGCAACGACACCGAGGACATCCCCGAGCAAACGGATGATCGACTGCCCATCCTGGGATTTTGGCCCGCCGATTATCGTCTGGCTACCTCGGATGATGGTGCCACGGCCATCGTCCCCGAACCCCACCAGCCGTATCTTTCCGCCATCGCTACCCTCGCCACGCGCCTCGCCCGCCTGACGCCCTTGCTACGCATGGCACAGGGGACGTGAGGGACGGCAAGATTGCTGAAACCACCCGCCATCCATCAAGTTCGCTAATACCCCACCCATGAAAGCGCGCTACGTGCTCCCTAGCGTGGCTTCCCCCAACCAAGTCCGTATCATGTCGCGTGGTAACGACACGGGGCATGAGTCGTGCTGACGCTGTTACATTGTTAGCGATTACCGCCGTTTTCTGTTAAGAAACGGGGCGTATTTTACAGAACCTTAACCCTAGTCGCCTATCTTGTGAATGTGGTTCCCGTGTTTTTCAGCGTCATTGATTATGCTCTTGTCTGTGAGCGGCGGCCTACCCATGAAAGGGGCACGTGCTATGATCCCGTGTTTTTCCTCTTGGCGACGCGTTGGTTTGGTGACGGTGCTAATATGTGGCGCGCTGCTGGCGGCGTGTGACGTGACTACGACGGTGGTGGTCGTGGTTGGTCCGACCGTCCCACCCATCCACTGCACGACGCACACCACCACCCCTGTCACGCTGAAGATGCTGTATGGCAGCGAAAAGCAGGTCTGGATACAAGATGCGGTGAAGGATTTCAACGCACGGCAGATGACCGCCTGTGACGGGGCCATCACCGTTGTCGCCACCCCGATCGGCTCGGGCGACTCGATGCATCAGATCATGAGTGGCACCAGCCAGCCCGATGTCTGGAGCCCCGCTGGCAGCGTCTGGCTGACCCTGCTGAACGAACAATGGGCGGCGAAGTATGGCACAACCAAAACCACCACGCCGGTCGCGCAGGTGCCCCGCCTCGTCAGCAGCCCGGTCGTCATCGCCATGTGGCAGCCATTGGCAGAGGCGCTGGGCTGGCCTGCGAACCACAACATCGGCTGGTCGACCATCGCCGCGCTCAGCGCGAACCCCAAGGGCTGGGCGGCCTATGGGCACCCAGAATATGGCGCATTCAAGTTTGGGCACACCCAACCCTACTTCTCGAATTCGGGACTCGACGCCGTCATCGCCGCGAACTATGCCGCCGTGGGCAAGCAGAGCGACCTGAGCGCGTCGGACATCAGCGACCCCACCACGCAAGCCTTCGTCGCGCATGTGGAGGATGGCGTCACCCATTACGGCGATAGCACCGGCTTCTTCGCCGATGAGATGCTGAGCAAGGGGCCGAGCTTCCTGAGCGCGGCGGTGCTCTACGAAAATCTCGTCGTTGGGTCATATGGCAAGCCAAATCCGGGGCACTTCCCCAACCTTGTGGCGATCTACCCCAAAGAGGGGACGTTCATCAGCGACCACCCCTACATCATCCCCCAAACGAGCTGGATGACGCCCGCCAAGACCGCCGCCGCGCAGGTCTTTGGCCGCTTCTTGCAAGAGGCCCCCCAGCAGCACAAGGCCTTGAGTTATGGCTTTCGTCCGGCCATCGCGGCACCGGGCACGGTCGGCGCGCCCATCGACGCGGCGCATGGCGTGGACCTGTCGCAGCCCAAGACGCTGCTCGTCATTCCCCAGGCCTTCCTCATCACGCAGATGTTGCAATCATGGGCACAGTTTCGCCACAAGGTCGACATCACGCTGATCCTCGATCGCTCGGGCAGCATGAACGCCTTGATCGACGGCAAGAAGAAAATCACCGAGGCCGAGGCGGGTATGGCCGAGTTCGTGGGGTTGCTGGGCGACAGCGACAGCCTGGGGGTGACGGTCTTTAGCGACAGCGCCCAGGTGCTCACGCCCGTCACGCCCATCGGCCCCAAGCGCGCGGCGGTCATCCGCAACATTCAGTCCGTCACGGCGGATGGCGCGACGCTGCTCTATGACACCATCGCGTCACAGGCCCAGGCACTCGCCAAGGTGCCTGACCAGCACATCAAGGCACTGGTGGTGCTGACCGACGGCAAAGACACCGCCAGCGCGCGCTCGCTGACGCAACTGCTGAGCGCGGTGCAGCCCAGCGGGGCCAACGCGGGCGCGGGCGTCAAGATCTTTACCATCGCCTATGGCGGGGATGCGGATGCCAACATCCTGACCCAGGTCGCCACGGCGACGGGCGGGCAGGAATACGCGGGCACACCGCAAAACATCCGCGCGGTCTACAGCGCGATCAGCCGCTTCTTTTCGTGATGCCCGTGGCACCCCCGAGGACGGGGGTGTCGCTCCGCGCTCCAAAGGGGAGTCGATTATGGGATTCACCGCCGCGCTCGCCAACTTTAGCGTCACCCTGGGCATCGCCGCCGTCATCGGCGCGGCGCTCGCCTATCTGCTGGGGCACGACGCCACCGACCCGCGCCGCCACCTGAAGCGCCGCCTGACGGCGCTAGCGACGCTGGTCGCCTTCATCGCGGTCATCACCGCTCAATTTTTCGTCGCGCCCCAAGATTCGCTGGTCGCCTATCTGCCAGGAGTGGCCTTCCCTGGCTCGACCCTGGAAGCCTGCCACGTGACGACGGATGAATTGCCGCGCGCCAACACCACGCGCGCCGTGCCCAGCACCGACCCCGCCATCGCTGGGCAGACGCTCACCATCGGCGGCGGCTCCGTCTTCACCAATTTCCTGGGTCCGGTCGCCGCGCGCTTCGACGCGGCCAATGGCACGCTGACGAAGCTATCGGTCAGCAACTCGGGCGAGGGCTTCAGCGATCTGAACAAGCATCTGGTCGACATCAGCGTGGCGGACCAATTCGCGGACCCGCACGACTCCATCGCCGCGCATTTCGTGGATCACCAGTTGGGGGTCATCGTCTTCGCGGTGATCGTCAGCGGCGACATCCAGGGGGCCGTGGGCAACCTGACGACCAATCAGGTCAAGGACATCTTCGCGGGTAAGGTGACGAACTGGCACGAGGTCGGCGGCCCCAACGTCCCCATCACCGTGCTCAACCGCCAGAAAAGTTCGGGCACGCGCATCACCTTCGAGCAATATGTGCTGGGCGGGACGCTGGCGAGCGATGTGGGCACCGAGGCCGAGACGACGCAAAACATCATCGACGGCTTCACCCGCGCGAAGGGGGCCATCAGTTACATCTCGACGGCCAGCCTCACGCCAGCGAACCGTGGCAAGCTCTTTCCCCTGTGCCTCGACGGCTATGCCCCCACGGAGGCGAGCGTCGCCAGTGGCAACTACCTCTACTGGGATATCGAGCACGCCTACACCTATAGCACCCCGGCCAAGGGTAGCGCCGCACGGGACTTCCTCACCTTCCTCTGTAGCCCCGATTTCAAGAGCCACGACCTCCGCAACGGGGGCTTCCTGCAAATTCCCCAGCTCTCGCAGACCGCGCTGGCAACGCATTCGGCTTACACTTTCAATGAATGCACGACGCCGCTCGCCTAGCGTAACTTGCGAGGGCATTGAGCGGGGACATGATAGCAAAAAGGGGATGAGTCACAAGTGACTCATCCCCCAAATGCCAGCAGGGTGCGGTTAGGCTTGCGTATCGTGCGCGTCGATGTAGGTGAGCGCGGACCCCACGGTGCGGATGTTGCGGGCATCATCGTCCGAGATCTTGACGTTGAATTTCTCTTCGAGCGCCATGATCAGTTCAACGAGATCCAGCGAATCGGCGTTGAGGTCGTCGGTGAAGGACGCCTCGGGCTTGACCTGGGCGGGATCGACGTCGAGCTGTTCGACGATGACGGATTTCAGGGTTTCCCAATGGGGACTCGTGGCCATTATGTTGTCTCCTCGCTTTCAGCGTGTGGAAATGGGGTCTGCGGGTCATCCGCTTGGTTGAAGACCGTGCCCAGGACGCCGTTGACGAAGCGGCCCGAATGATCGCCGCCATAGGTCTTGGCGAGTTCGATGGCCTCATTTATTGCAGCCCTGGCTGGTACCCCATTATTCAACAATATCTCGGAGATGGCAAGTCGGAGGATCGCTTTCTCGACACCAGCCATCTGCGCGAGGGGGCGACGCGAGGCGGCGGCGGCTAATTGCTCGTCGATCTGCGCCAGATGCTCGATCACGTTCGTCACCAGCCCGGCGGCGAAATCCGTCACGCGCGCCGCCGTCTGGGCGTCGGTCAGCTCGGGGAGGTGCTGCTCGCCCAACAGGCGCTCTAAAACCGCGTAGGGGTCGTGCTGTGTCGCATCCCACTCATAGAGGGTCTGCATGGCCAGGATGCGCGCCTGACGGCGTTCTGAGAAGCTCATGGGGGCTACGCGACATCCTGGATGAAGACGTTGATCTCACCCGCCGTCATCCCCAGGATCTCTTCGATGGCCTTGGCGACGGCTTCCTGGACGGCGCGCCCGACCTGCGACATATGGACGCCGGGCTGCAAGATGACGTAGAGGTCCACCGAGAGCGTCTTGCCCTGCGCGTTCGTGGCGATGCCGCGCTGCGGTTCCGCGCGCCACAGACGCGGCCAGGGGCTAGAGACGGGGGCCAGCCGTGCGACGCCCTCGACCCCCAGCGCGGCCATCTCGATGATGCTGGCCAGCACGTGCTTCGTGATGCGCACCGCGCCCTGGGCATCCGTGGCACCGGGCGGTGTGACGGCCTCTGGTCGGTGTAACCTTTGCATAGCGATTCCCCTTATTTCCTAGGCCAATGCCCCATCCACCACAACGACCTGGCCCGTGATGTACGATGCCCCCGGCGAGGCCAGGAACGCGACGGCGGCGGCGACCTCTTCGGGGCGACCAAAGCGTTCGAGGGGGATCATCTGATCGGCGGCGGCGCGCATCTCGGGCGGCAGCACTGCCGTCATATCCGTCTCGATGAAGCCGGGCGCGACGGCATTGATGGTGATATTGCGTGAGGCGACCTCGCGCGCGCTGGCCTTGGTGAAGGCGATGATGCCCGCCTTGGCTGCCGCGTAGTTCGCTTGCCCTTTGTTGGGGTTGATGCCCGCGACGGAGGCGATAGTGATGATGCGACCCCACTTCGCGCGCAGCATGCCCCGCATGGCGGCCTTGGTGCAGAGAAAGACGGATTTCAGATTCGTGTTGAGCACGGCATCCCAGTCGTCCTCGCTCATGCGGAGGAGGAGGCCATCGCGCGTGATGCCCGCGTTGTTGACGAGGATCTCGACCGGGCCAAAGGCGGCAACCGTCTCGGCGAAGAGGCGTTCGACCTCGGCGGCTTGGCTGACATCCGCGCCAATGGCATGGGCTTGACCGCCCGCCACCGCGATCTCGGCGACGACGG
>JBBQSR010000112.1:0-9539 GCA_038234855.1 Ktedonobacterales bacterium
GTGCATTGCTCGTCGCGCTCGTTGGCGTGCTGGGCACGTTCGCCCTGCTGCCCCAAACTGCCGCGCACGCGGCGACGCCCCGTGCCACGAGCGGGCACGTCACCATCATCGTGCTGGATATGTCTGGCTCGATGAATGGCAACGACCCCAACGGCAACCGCTGCTCGGCGGCGAATGCCTACATCGACCTCAGCGGGCCAGGCAGCTTCATCGGCGTGGTGGGGCTGGACGACAACACCGGCAACACGGCTGGCCCCCACAACTACACCCAGGCGCAGGTGTGGGCGCAGCCCGCCGAGATGGCCACCGTCGCCAGCCGTGCCGCGCTCCGCCAGACCATCGCCACCAAGTCGAACAACTGCAAGCCCGATGGCAACACTCCCACCTATGACGCGCTCAGCAAAGCCTATGCGATGCTGCAATCCGCCGCGACGGGGGGCGTGACCGGCTCGGTCATCTTGCTGACCGATGGCGTGCCCGCGCCCGACACCGGCAGCCAGGTCAGCAACATCCGCAAGGATCTGGTGCCGCAGTTCAAGGCGAAGGGCTGGCCGGTCGACACCATCGCGCTCGGCCCCCCCGGCACGCAAGATGGCGTCGACTTCCACGGTTTCCTCGGCGACATCGCCAGCGCGACGGCGGGCAAATTCTATGATGATGGGCATGGCGTCGTGCCGGGCGTGTCGCCGCTGAATCTCGCGCCGTTCTTCATCGACATCTTCGCCCTGCGCAATGGCCGTACCCCCGGCGCGACGATTCCGCCGACCGGATTGGGCGGTGGCACGGTCTCGCGCAATTTCTTCGTTGGTAGCTTCGTCAGTCACCTGGACGTGATCGCGGTGAAGGACAACCTCGCTACCAAGATCACCATCGCCGACCCGAACGGCAAGGCGAATTCCTTTTCATTCGTCTCGACCGATCCCCATTACTCGATCTTCTCCATCGACAACCCGCAGTCCGGCCAGTGGCAGTTGAACGTCAACGGCAGCGGGCAATTCTTGATGGCTAGCCTGGTCGTCTCGACCCTCACGCTGAATATCACGAATCCTGTGAAAGGCAAGGGCGAGCCGCTGGGCCAGCCCGTCACCATCACCGCCTCACTGCGTGACCAGGGCAGCGCCGTCGTCGGGCAAAAGTTTGATGTGAAGGCGCAGGTGAGCTTCGTCGGCAATGGCACTGCGACGCCCTTCGAGGTGCTGCTGAGCGACCCGAATGGCACCAGCGACTACACCGGCACGCTGACGGTGCCGCTGAGCGCGCCGACCGGCAGCTATGAGGTCGCCGTCACGGCGCGCGCTGGCAGCCAAGATGCCGTCGCTGCCCAGACCACCGCCCAGTTCGAGAAATTCCCCACGGCGACGCTGATCTCGCCGGTGACGAATCAGCCGACCAGCGACCTCATTACGGCGCATGTGGTGCAGTGGGACGCCGGATTGCGCTTCATCTACACGAATCTGCCGTTCTACAACTCGACGCTGTTTGGCTGGCATCCCAGCGATCTGCCCCTGGGTGGCCTCGCCGCCAGCCCCAACGCGCTGGTCAATGGCGAGGTGCTGCTGGGCAACCAAAAATATAGCAGCGCCACGGTCAAGGCCGTCACCTCGCCCAAAACGGGGGCCACATGCGCCGCCACGACCACGGGCACCCCGGTCGATGTCGTCAATGATGGCAACGGCAACTTCCGTCTGCTCTTCCCCACGAACGCGAAGGGGAGCTATTGCGTGACGCTGCTGACGACGGGCAGCTACAAAGACTCCTTCGGCGACCTCACGACCGCCTCCGCGCCCATCGCCGTCACGCTGGGCCTGCCCTCGCTGGCGGATGAGATCCGCGCGTGGCTCATCACCGCGCTCTACACCATCGCGTTGTTCGTCATCGGCCTCTTCGGCGTGTATGGCCCCATCAACTACGCCGCGCGGCCCAAGCCGAGCGGTCGCGCGCGGCTGGTGGACCTGGGCGCGCAGCGCATCGCCCGTAGCCGCAACGACCTAGACGCTGGCCGCGCGCTGAAGTGGAATGGTTGGTCGCTGCGCCGCTACTTCGCCCCCAATCGTCTCCCCGGTGGCGAGGTCGCGGTGCCCAACAACCTCTTCTTCATCTTTCGCTATGGCAACGAGGTGCAGGTGCGGGTGAAGCCCGCCAAGCGCCGCGACCCCGGCGCGCAGTGGCAGCTTGACGCGCGCACCCTGACGGCGGCGGATGGCCCCGAAACGGTGGCGGATCGTTCACGCCTCAGTTTCACCGAGGGCGGCCAAAAGACCGAACTGCAATTCGATCAAGGGCTGAACGGCACGGGTGGTCCGCCCCCCAGCGCCGACGTCCGCGACCGCCTGGGCAACCTGGCCGAGAAATTGCCGGGCAGGGGACCAGTCAGACGCGATTGATTGGACGGGATTGGACGCGAATGGCGCGAAATCTCACGAAAGATATGAAAAGGGGAGCGCCGAGACGTGAACAATGCACAGTTGCATGGCTCCTCATTCGCTGATACAGTGCGGCTAACATCCACCTAAAGCACCTAACGGAGGCACAGCATGGTACTCGGATTCGGCGGTCGCGGCAACAACGCCAACAGCGGCAGCACCAATGGCAGCGCATCGAACGCGCGGGCACAGCGCATCTCGCGCCCAGTGCTCAACATCTACATCGGCACCAAGGCCTCTTACGCGGGGCTGTGGATCGCCAAATACGAACTGCCCAGCATGAACCGCACCGACCAGGAGCGCGTCGGCAGCCTCTACCTGGATCTGGAGCCGCTCTCCGAAGAGATCGACCGCATCCACCAGGAGACGAGCGACGCCGCGCCGATGATCAAGCAGACGCTGCGCTTCCCCGACCTGACGCAATACGTCGATGGCCTGCCGCAAGAGCAAAAGCAGTGGTTGCAGATCAGCAACCCCTACGGCAAGCGCCTGGCCGAGTACACGCGCATGGGCGCGGGCGGCATCCGCCAGAACGGGCACGCGGCCATCGCCTACAACTCCAGCATCATCGAGCAGCACATCGAGGCGCTGCTGAATAACATCAGCGCGGTTGATAGCGCGGGCCACGCCCCCGACACCGACCTGATGACCATCAACATCGTCTGTTTCCTCGGTGGTGGCACGGGCAGCGGATCGCTCCCCGCCGTGGCCGCGCTCTCGCGCCACGTGCTGCGCAAGCTGAATCGCGGCGGCAACATCTTCATCTACGCCATGCTGCCGGTCAACGTCGGCAACGTCGCCCCCGAACGGCAGATCCTGCAAAAGAGCAACAGCCTCGCCGCCCTGCTGGAACTGGAAGCCCTGATGCTGAAAGGCGACGACAAGGGCCAGGTCTTCACCATGGACCTCGGCAACCGCCAGATCCGCGTCCCCGGCGGCCTCGTCGATGAAGTCTTCTTGCTCGACGACACCCAACTGGGCGACCAGATCGAGCAGATCTCGCAGATGATCGGCATGGCCATCGCCATGCGCATGCAAAATCTAACGGGCATCGGCAAGCGCGAGCAAGCGGTGCTGCCCGACCTCACCGCGCTGCAAGAGCACGACGATGGCGGCCTCATCACCGATGTCGGCTCGATCTGCCCGCTGGAGGTCGTCTTCCCCGCGAAAGATCTCGCCATCGGCTTTGCCCGCCGTCGCGCCGAGGCGCTGCTGCGCCAGGCCATGACCGACATGCCCCTGACCTACCAGGAACAAGACCTGTTGCGCAACCAAGTCTCGCCCGCCCGCCGCGTGATGGAGATCTTCCACGTCACCGACCGCGAGCGCCGAGCCGCGCCCGAGCCGCGCCGTTGGGGATCGGCCAGCGACATCATCCAGGGCATCAACCGCTATTCAGCCGTGGTCGAGCAACGCTTCAACGAGCAAAAGGATGAGGCCGTCCGCGATCAATTGACCGCGCTCGACGCCCTGCCCCAAAACGCCAATTGGGTGCGCAGCCTGCCGCGTCTGCGCGACGTGCTGGCCCTCTTCGCCGACGAATACAAAAAAGTCAAAGAACTGACCTTCGCCAGTGGCGCGTCGATGGCACGCACCAGCGCCGACCAACTCGCCGCCATGAACGACCGTCAGCGCAAGGCGTACTACCAGCAAGCGACCTCCGAGGAGTTGCAGCGTCATCGTATCACCGCGACCAACGCCGTCGCCGACGCGATGATCGCTGAGATCGACAAGCGGCTGCGGATGGTGGATGTGATGACCGCTTCGCTCGGCACCACCCAGCGCAAATGGGAGGCCGACCACAGCGAAGCCCCCGAGATGCAGGGTCGCCTGACGCAAGAGCATCCGTATCGTCACAATGTCTTCGACCCCACTGCCATCCCCGACCCCAACGCGATCAATAACCTCGACACCGCCGTGAGCGAGGCCGAGGCGACGCGCATCCTGCAAATGTCCATCAGCCGCATGGCCGCCGCGCTGACGACCGATGAGCGCAGCGCCCGCGATACCGCCACGCGCGAGGCCAACGACATCATGACCAACATGATGAGCGCCTACCATCAGCGCCTGGACGAGATGCGCTTGCTCGAAGTGCTGCAACTGGTCTACCCCGGCGACCGCGCCTCGCAAGATGCCGCCCTCGCCAACCACATGCGCTGGATGGCCAGCACCTCGCGCTCGACGCTGCGCCACGACCCCAGCCTGTGGGGCGATCAGGCTCATCGCCAGCTTGAGGTGCGTGCCCACCTCGCCATCGACTACGAAGATGAGCGCGAGCGCCAAGAGGTCGAGCGTGCCCGTCAATCCATCGGCGGCTTCGGCGAGCGTGGCCCCGGCTACGTCCCCCCCGGCGAACTGATCCAGTCGAATGACCGCGCGCGGTTGCAACTGCTCTTCAGCCACCACGGCATCAGCCTCTCGGCGATCCCGTTCCTGGCCGATGCCTCGGGTGGCTGCGTGAAATCGCTGAAAGATCGCCAGCGCATCTGGGAGACGCAGGGCGGCATCCCCGTCTTTACCTGCGACGTGATGCAAGAGTTGGTGTTGAAGCCCGGCATGTTCTTTGACCCGCTCTATGAGAA
Source organism: Ktedonobacterales bacterium (assembly GCA_038234855.1). Lineage (GTDB taxonomy): Bacteria > Chloroflexota > Ktedonobacteria > Ktedonobacterales > JACDGC01 > JACDGC01. Next base: position 5,006 of record JBBQSR010000112.1, read on the forward strand.
GGCGACGGGCGGCGCGGGTGCCCAGGCGGCGGGCGGTCCGTCGTACCTCTCGAACCAGGGCAACGACATGCCCATCCAGCCGGCCATCGCGCCCGTCGCGCCGGACTATGGCAGCTATGGCGATACGCCGCCGAGTCAGTCGCCCTACGGTGCGAGTGCCCCAGGTCAGGCTCCCTCGCCCACCGGCCAGCAGATGCCGACGCAACCGCGCAACCTCGTTGACCGCGTGGAGCGCCGCGCCCGCAGCTAAGGGGAAGGGCTTTCCTCTCTATTCCCCCTTGCCATTCACAAATGGCGAGGGGGAGCCATCTCCGCCGTCCTCGTCGCCATCCGCGCGATCCGCTCTTTGGTCCTCAAATACCCGTTGCGACGTGTGCTCCTCTCCGCCGCGCTCTACCCGTCCACCGTTATATCGCTTCGCGTTTATCCGCTTTCCCCACCCTTCATCCGCAGAGAGTGGGCAACCACCCATGCGCTTGTGACCGATTCCGCAGCTTGGCAGCCAGTGATCCCCGCCATGTATGGTATAATACGTGCGAATAGGCGAACGACTACACGGCGAAGACGAGGGCAGGAAAATGGCTCAAGCGCAAGCAGGAACGCATGTGGCACTGCTGGGCACAGTCGTGCTGCTGCTAGATGACGAAGCGGAAGCAGTGGGGCGTCAACTGACGCGCCTGAGCTTGGTGCTCGACCCCGTGGCACGCGCGCGATTGCAGATCCTGCGGGTGCGGGGTGATGCTGCCCATGGGTTGACGGCCCAGCGTCTCATCGACGATGCCGCAGCGGTGGGGGGCGAGCCTGCACGTGCCGTGATGCGCCCCAATACGCTCCTCCCGCCAGGGGGCGACCCAGGGGCGACCCAGGCGGTCGCCTTTGCGCGCGACAGCGGCTTTGGGCCAGAGCAAGACTTCGAGGCGGGGCTGCGCGGCGTCGTGCAAGAGGCCCTGCACATCACGGGCACCGAGCCGCTCGCCGCCCAGGGGTACACCCTGACGCCTAATGAACTGGCCGTCCATATCGTCGGGCGGGCGGATTCTCCGTTGCTGGCTCCTACCGCGCTGGCGACCCAAGCCATCACCCGCGCCATCTCATCGCAGACCGATGCTCGTCGTTTCGCCTTGCTCATTGCCGCGTCGCCAGAGGGCGAGACGGACCGCGCCGCTGTGCAGCCGACGCGCACCTCGGTGCCGCTCTCAGCGCGCAATGGCAGCCTGGCCCCCTGGCAAGAGCGCGCCCAGGCTCAGCCATGGAGCGACCTGCTGTCGTGGCACGCGGGCGAACCGCCGCTGCTGTACGCCTTCATGTTCGAGTCGTGGGATGAAGCGGGGCGCTACCACGAGCGGCCCCAACTGCACTACGCCATGGCCGAGGCGCTCTTCGCCCTCTTCGCCACTGGCTTGCTCGACCATCCGCAGATGCGCGAGGCGCTGGACCTTTCCACGGCGGCGATGGAGGCTGGGAATGGGCTGACGCGCGTCGGCAGCATCGGCACCTCGCTCATCACCTCGCCCACACAGGGGATGGTCGAATACCTCGCCCATCGGCTCGCGGCGGATGCCCTGCTGCGGCGCGGCCTCATCGGCGAGGAAGGCGCGATCCTCTCGCCTGACCTGCGCGAGACGCTGCCCGCTGCGGCGCAGCAAGACGCCGACCGTTGGCTGGCGACCATCTGGCAGACGCGCGTGTACCCCGACATCTACGACCTGCCCAAGCGGCTGCCTGGCCGCGAGACGGCGGATGGCAAGATGACGACCTGGCACCCCGTCGCGCTCAGTGCCGCCGGACCCAGCCCCGCACCGCTCCAGTGGCGGTGGGACCGCGCCCGGCTGCCCGTCAGTGACGCGCGGTTCTGGAACCTCGCCGTTCAAAATGAATACGAGACGGCGGTGGATACGCCAAGCTGGGAAGCGAAGACCGAGGCGACCTATGCCAGCCTCGGGCGCGACCTGCAAGCCGAACTGGACCGCGAGCTGGCCGCGCGGCTGGCCCAGCCCGAGGGCATCGAGCGTGCCCGCGCCTTCACCCGCGTGGTGCGCGGCATGCTCGCCAGCGAGGGCCAACGTTTGGTGACCGACCAAGCCGAGCAAGAGCAATATCTCGACCGTCATTATCGCGCGTATGAGGAACTGTTGCGGCGCAACCATCGCGCGGGGGGCATCCCCACGCGGTTGGCTCCGCCGGATCGTCCCTACGTGCCGCTGATGCCGCGCAACCTGGAGGCCCTCAGCCGAGAGGTGCTCGATCAGCAGTTCGCCCGCGTGCCGCTGCCCGCGACCATGGTCGTGGTGGCGCTGGTGCTGGCACTCTTTGGGGCCTTCGCGGTGGATGCGCTGCCGCTGGTGTCGGGCTTCGCGGGCTGGCCGGTCGCCATCCATGCAGCGGCGACGGGGGCGAACGCGCGCTGGGCGGGCGCGGCGGCGGGGCTGCTGTTCTTCCTACTGGGGTCGTTGGGATCTTTCGCGCGCTATGGGGCATTGCGGCGGTGGCAGCGGCGCTATGTCGGGGAGCGGCTCCTGCAACATCTCGCCTATGGCAAAACCTTCGAGCGCGAACAGATGCGGACGTTGACGCAATCGCTGCTGGCCTATCTCGACGCGGAGCGGACGACCTTTGACCGTCTGACCGAGGCTGTGCGCACCGAGGCCCGCGCGCTGGATGCCCGCGCCGTCCAACTGGCCCGCGACTACGCCCACGCCCCCTCGCTGGCGCATGATGTCTATGTGTCGCACGGCGAGATCTGGCAGGGCGGCCAGCCCGACGCGCTCTACCTGCAACTGCGCGGACGCCAGCCCGAGGGTCGCCTGATCATCGGCTTCCTGCAATACGTCCAGGCGCACGCGGATGGCGTGCAAGCCGCACTGGAAAGCAACAAACTGGCGACGCTGGCGGTGCGTTATATGGAGGAGTATCTGCGCACGACCGCCAGCGAAGACCCCTTTGAGGGCTGGTCGCCAGCGACGGCGGCGGCGACGCTGGAACGCGCGCTCGGCGCGGCGCGGGTGGCGCTGGCGGCGCACCCCGGTGGTCGACCGTTGGGGATGTTCGCCGGGGTGCTGGTGCATTCCACGGTGGCGTATCTGCCGCGCCTGGCCGCCGACCAACATCTGGCCGTTTTGGCCGCTGTGTCGCCGAATTGGTGTTTCGTCGCGCGCGTATTGACCCGTGCGCAGCATCCGCTCGTCGCCCCGCCGCAGAATGTGAGGATCTGACCTATGCTGCATTTGCCTGGGGAGCGTCGCCGCGCCATCGCGCTGGCGAGCCTCGTCACCCTCATCTTTTACGCGCTGGCCAACGCCATCACGGGCATCCCTGGCGCGACCGTTGGCCCGCAGATCGCTCAGGTGCTGGCGCAATCCTTCTGGCTGCAAATGGGCTTGCTCGCCCCCGTGTGGTTGGGCACCTTGCTCATCGCCTTGGCGCAGCGCCAACTGATCGCGCAGAACGAGGGGGCGTATAGCGCCGCACTGGCCATCTCGCAGGTGCGGGGGATGCGCGGCCCTGGCTTGCTGCTGGGCGCGCTGGTGGCGGCGCTGACGGGTGCCGGGGCGCTCATGGGTGCCGCGACGCCACGCGTGGGCGTCATCGGCCTTTTCGCCGCCGCGTATCTGCTGGCCTTGGGGCTGCCAAATGCCCCGGCGGCGCGTTACATCTTCCGCCCCCAGCAGCAGCAGTCGTACCCTGGCACCGTCCAGTACATCCCGGCGGATGAGGGGCCGCGTGCGCTGCCGCCGCCAGCAGGACGCGGCAGGGTCATCGACGCGCCCCGATCCTAGCGGCCAGACCGCGCAGCAGCGGGCCGGCGGGAGTCTGCGTAGAGCACGTGCGGTAGTGTGTAGCAATGGGAGGCAGATGTTCAGACGCGGCTTTCAGCCGCCTTCTCTCCCGTTGCTACATCGCTCCCTTCAATTGTCCATTGCAGCCCCAGACGCAACCCCGCGCGGAATATTACCGCGCGGGTTCTTTGCTGGGAACGCTCGCTGTCAGGAAGGCGATGGCCTCATTGATGACTTCGGGGGCCAGTAAGATGCGGCGGTGCCCGCGCCCTTCCACCACGCGCAGGTGGGCGGTGGGCCAGGCGGCGGCGATGGCCTGGGCATCCGCGAAGGGCACCTCGGCGTCCTCGGGATCGTGGAAGATGAGGCCAGGCAGCGTGGTGCCACGAATGACGGTGGCGACATCCATCGCCGCGTCATCGACGCCGACACGCTCACGCATCAGCGCGAAGAAACGGTTCGCGACCGGCTCGGGCAATTGGCGGAACTGGGCGAACCGTTGCACGACGCCGAAGAGCGACGACGGCGCGGAGATGAGCACCACCCGTTCGACTGCCAGCCCGCGCTGGATCGCCATCATGGTGGAGGCCCCGCCCATCGAGTGCCCGATGATGCCCGCCAGTGGCCCCAACTCGCGCCCGACCTCGACCAGACGCCGCGCGTAATCGAGCGGGTCGGTGGTGTCGCCGGGTGATGCGCCATGGGCGGGGCCATCCAGCGCGACGACGCGGTAGCCCGCCGCCAGTAGCGGCTCGATG
>JBBQSR010000113.1:0-9444 GCA_038234855.1 Ktedonobacterales bacterium
GGGCGGTGGGGCTTTCACCCTGGCGCTGGCCGATCTGCTGGGCGACGGTGGCACCATCCACTCCGTCGACCAAGATGCCCGTGTGCTGCGCGAGCAAGAGGCCGCCATGCGGCGCGGCTTCCCCACCGCCCGTGTCACCTATCTGCGAGCGGACTTCACCCAGCCGCTCGCCCTGCCGCCGCTCGATGGCATCGTCATGGCGAATTCGCTGCACTTCCAGCGCGACAAGGCCAGCGTGCTGCGGCTAGTGCGGGGCTACCTGAAGCCTGGCGGTCGCCTGGTGCTGGTCGAATACAATGCCGACACGGGCAACATGTGGGTGCCTTATCCGCTGGCGTACCCCACCTGGGAGCGGCTGGCGGCACAGTCGGGCTTCACCGCGACGCGGTTGCTGGCGACGATCCCTAGCCGCTTCCTGCGCGAGATCTACGCCGCGCTGAGCTTCACGGCAAGCCTAACTAGCGACGCGGGCTAGCCATTGTGGCATCCGTGTGGTGTGTCCGAGCTTGACGCGGTGACGCGTAGTTCGGCATAATCGGTGGAGGGCGCCGCCCCATGGTGTGTAGTGTGCGTTTGTCTCGCTTCCTGAAGAGGAGTCCGTGTCATGACCCAGACGTTCGCCGCCAATAGCTCGCTTTCTACGGAACAAGGCCAAACCGATCAATTGACCAATCTGGGATATCGGCTGGTGTTGCAGGGCGACGGCAACCTCGTCCTGTATGAAGGTGACACCGCCCTCTGGGCGTCGAGCACCAGCGACGCGACGCGCTTCGCCGTGCAGGACGATGGCAACCTGGTGCTCTATAACAGCGCGGGCACCGCCGTGTGGTCCTCAGAGACGAGCGGCAACGCTGGCGCGACGCTGGTGCTGCAAGATGATGGCAACCTCGTGCTGATCGATAGCGGCGGCTCCCCATTATGGGCCACCAATACTCTGAGCACCGGCACCTATCAGGCCCCCGAGGCCGCCCCGGCACCCAAGCCGGAAGCCGTCCCACCACCGGCAGCTCCCGCCACGCCCGCGCCGCGCACCTACACCGTGCAGGCCGGTGACTTGCTCTCGGCTATCGCCAGCCAGTTCGGCTTAGATAGCTGGCAGCCGATCTTTGACGCGAACCGCGCGGTCATCGGTGACGACCCTGACCTGATCCAGCCAGGGATGGTGCTGACCATCCCCGCGTAAGGCCGCATTTCCGCCATGAACGCTACGCCGGAAAGATCACGCGCGGTCTTTCCGGCATCTTTTCATTCGGCTAAAGATCATCAGCATCGGTGGGCAACGCCCTTTCGCCTCGCCCCATCGCCCTTGTCGTGTGGTACACTGTCAGCGTTATGGTCGATCTGGCGCGCGCGCCGGATCGTGTGGTTTGCCCGAAACAACGGGGTTTGCGGGGGAACGCTTCTCGTGCCAGCGTGTGCGTTGTGCCCGCCTGCCCCACCTCACCCCTGGCAGGAGGAATGCTACCCGTGGCCACCGACTTCCTTCCCATCAATGACTGGGATCACCTCGAATTTTATGTCAGCAACGCCCGACAGGCGAGCTTTTTCTATAGTCACGCCTTCGGCATGGAGATCGTCGCCTATGCTGGGCTAGAAACTGGGATGCTCGACCGCACCAGCTATCTGCTCAAGAGCGGCGACATCAAATTCCTCGTCACCGCGCCGATGCAGTCTGATGGCCCCATCAGCGACTTCATCCGCAAGCATGGCGACGGCGTGAAGGACATCGCCCTGGAGGTCGATGACGCGGAACGCGCGTATGTCGAGACGACCAAACGTGGCGCGGTGGGTGTGCTGGAGCCAACCAAGATCGATGATCCGCACGGCAACGGCTACATCATCCGCTCGACCATCGCGACGTATGGCGACGTGGTGCACAGCTTCATCGAGCGGCGCAACTATCGCGGTCCCTTCCTGCCCAGCTTCACCGGGGCACCGCGTCTGCTCGGCCCGCGTCCATCGTTCGCGGGCTTGCAGCGCATCGACCACATCGTCGGCAACGTCGAGCTAGGCAAGATGAACTATTGGGTGCAGTGGTACGAAGACGTGATGGGCTTTGCGCTCAGCGATCACTTCGACGATGAGCACATCAAGACCGAGTACGCCGCGCTGATGTCGAAGGTGATGCAGAGCGGCAACGGCTTCATCAAGTTCCCCATCAACGAACCGGCGGCAGGCAAAAAGAAGTCGCAGATCGACGAATACCTCTACTACAACAATGGCCCTGGCGCGCAGCACATCGCCCTGCGTACTGAGGATATCGTCAGCACCGTCTCGCAGATGCAGGCACAGGGGGTGCAGTTCCTGCCCGCCGTCACGCGCTATTACACCGACCTCGAAGACCAGTTGCACGAGTTGATCCGCCAGGGACGTGGCACGCTCGGCCCCCTCGGCCACCCGACCAAGGGCGAGAACTATCTCGACAAAATCCCCGACCTCGCCCAACTGGCCCAACTGGGCGTGCTGGTGGATGGCGACGATGAGGGCTATCTGCTGCAAATCTTCACCCGCCTGGTCGAGGATCGCCCCACGCTCTTCTTCGAGGTCATCCAGCGGCGCGGTGCACGCGGCTTCGGCACGGGGACCTTCAAGGCGCTCTTCGAGGCCCTAGAGCGCGAGAAAGACGCCCGCACCCAGCCCGAAGCCCTGATGGGTGCCATCGACTAACAGGGACGAGAACGCGAAATGACACGAGATCGGGCGAAAATAGGCGAGATGATGTGGTGGACCCGTGATGCGTGTTTTTTCGTGTCATCTCGCCCTATTTCGTGTCGTTTCGCGCGCTGTCCTTATCAGTTTTGGGAGATAAAGTTATGAGTTATCAACGGTTGGGGCAGGTGCCGCCGAAGCGCCACACCCAGTTTCGCAAGCCCGATGGCAGCCTGTACACTGAGGAACTCTTTGGCGAGGAGGGCTTCGTGGGGATGGCCTCGCTGCTGTACCATCAGTTCCCGCCGACGCGCGTGTCTGGCTTCAAGAGTCTAGGTCGCATCGAACACAAGGTGTGGCAGCAAGAGAACCATCGCCACCACCACTTCAAGACGCATCCCCTGCCACGCGAGGGCGATCCCGTTGGTGGGCGACGCGTGCTGATGTTCAACAATGACCTGACCATCGGCATGGTGCGGCCAGCGGAGAAGATGGAGTATTTCTATCGCAACGCCATGGCCGATGAGTTATTGTTCGTCCACAACGGCCAGGGGCTGCTAGAGACGACCTTTGGCACCGTGCCCTATGAAGAGGGCGATTACCTCATCATCCCGCGCGGCACGACGTACCGCGTCAGCCCGCTCACCGAAGAGACGCGCATGCTGACGGTCGAGGCGTTTGGGGGCAGCATCCTCCCGCCGAAACGGTACCGCAACAACTTCGGGCAACTGCTGGAATCATCGCCCTTCTGCGAGCGCGACTTCCGCGTGCCGACCGAACTGCCCCGCCACGAAGAGCGCGGCCAATTCGAGGTGCGCATCAAAGTCAATGACGAACTGATGGCCTACCAGTACGACTTTCACCCGCTCGATGTCGTTGGGTGGGACGGCTATCTCTACCCCTACGCCTTCAACATCCGCGACTTCGAGCCGATCACCTATCGCATCCATGGGCCGCCGCCGACGCACCAGACCTTCGAGGCTCCCAACTTCGTCGTGTGCAGCTTCGTCCCGCGCAAGCTGGACTACCATCCCCTGTCGGTGCCCGCGCCCTATGCCCACAGCAACATCGACAGCGACGAGATGATGTACTACGTCAACGGCAACTACAGCGCCCGCAAGAACATCGAGGAAGGCTCCATCACGCTGCACCCGCGCGGCATCGCCCATGGCCCGCAGCCCGGTGCGGCGGAGGCCAGCATCGGCAAAGACTACACCGACGAGCTGGTGGTAATGGTCGACACCTTCCGCCCGCTGCTCTACACCGAGGCCGCCCGCGAATTGGATGACGCGAGCTACCCGATGAGCTGGCTGGGGTAGGGGGCCGCACGCGCTGCTTATTCCAGACGCTAGCGTGGGCGGCTGCACGCCTCGCGCTAGCGTCCTGCCTTGGCGAGCACCGCGTCATAGACGCTGATGACGCGGCGCGTGGCGTTTTCGCGCGAGAGGTGGGCGATGTCTTGCCGTCCAGTGGTGCGGCGGGGGCCATGCAGGCAGCGCCATAGCTTGTCGGCGAAATCTTCCGCCGTGCGCTCGGCGATGTAGCAGCCCTGCGTGTTCGCGGTGACGCGGCGCACATCGCCCACATCCGTCGCGACGATGGGCAGGTTGCACGCCATCGCTTCCTTCACCACATAGGGACCACCCTCCCAATACGAGGGCAGCACCAGCGCGTCACAGGCATTCATGTAGAGGATGACCTCGTCATGCGGGCGACCCGTGACGGCGACCAACTCGACGGGCGCGCCATTCGCTTGCATCATCTGCGTGGCCGCCTCAGCGATGGGCCAGCCCTTCACTGGGATGGATGGGCTGTTGGCGAAAAGCAGGTAGCGATGGTTCAGGTCCGGGTTCAGCCCCAGCCGTTGCCGCGCCTCGGCCTGGGAGATCGGCTTGAAGGCGGCGAAGTTCACGCCCTGCTCCACCACCGTGATATGCGCGCCGGGCAGCGCCCGCGCCATCTCCTCAGAGGGCACGATCACCGCGTCGGCCCGCCGCGCCAGCGAGGGCGAGAGGCGGCGGCTGAACTGCCCCTGCCGCGTGTCGGGCAGCACGGGGTTGCGCAGCACATCCGACCCCCAAAAGGTGATGACGCAGGGCCGCACATTTTGCGCCCGCGCCACTGCCCCACAAAAGCTGTAGTGCCCGTGGATGATGTCGTAGTTTTTGGCGGTCGCACGCACTGTCTGCACGCCCTTGACGTACTTCGACTTGCCTTGCAGATGCAACACCTGCACGTCGATGCCCGCCTCGCGCAGCCCCTCGACCTCGCTCTGCAAGAACGCGCCCTTGTGGCTGCCCGGCGTGGGGTAGGCAGCGGTGACGGCCAGCACACGGATCGGTCGGTTCGCTGCCATGGTGAATCGTCCCCTTCAAGTGGTTTCGTTCGCGTATCAGACAATAAGGTTTGGACGCGAAAGCCACGAAACCCCGCGAAAAGCACGAAAGCCAAAGAACCTTTTCGTGTCCTTCGTGGAATTTCGCGCTTTTCGCGTCCAACATTCTCTGCCGAACGTTGCCGTCCCCTACACCGACGCCGTGACGTTGCGCTCGGCCACACCGATGGCCAGGTAGCGCAGCCCAGCGGCCTCGACCTCCGCGCGGGGGACGGCGTTGCGGCCATCCAGCACGATGGGGGTGCCGGGCAGGTCGCGCCATGCCAGCGCGCGGAAGTCAGTGTGCCACGCTTGCACGATGGCCGCCGCGAGCTTGGGTAGACCGCTGAGGTCGGCATGCACCGCTGTCGCGCCGGGGGTATAGCGGGCGATCTCCTCCGCCGTGAAGAGCGGGTCCAGCAGATAGACGTTCGCGCCCGCTTTTTGCAAGCTCTGCACCAAGAGGATCGCGGAGGAAAAGGTCGGCTCTTTCACGTTCGCGCGGTACGACAGGCCCAGCACCAGCACGTTCTGGCCGTCGAGCGAGCCGAGTTCGCCGCGCAGCAGGTTCGTGGCATAGTCGGCCATGCCGTCGTTGATGGTGCGTGCCTGTTGGGCCAACACCGTTGGCTCTTGGCGATTGATCATGAAGTACGGATAGACGGGAATGCAGTGGCCGCCGACGCCCAGCCCCGGCTTGTGAATGTGCGAGAGCGGTTCGCTATTGGCCGCCATGATGACGTCGTTGAAGTCCACGCCGATGCTGGCCGCGCTGATGGCCATCTCATTCGCCAGCGCGATATTCACGTCGCGATAGACGCATTCAGCGATCTTGGCGAACTCGGCGGTTTCGGCGTTTGCCACGGCGATGAGCTTTTCGGTGAGGGTTTGTTGATAGAAGGCGACTGCCGCGTCGGTGCTGCGCTGGTTGACGCCGCCAACGACCTTGGGGTATTCCAGCAGATTGCGGATGACCTGGTTCGACTGCACGCGCTCTGGCGAGAAGACCAGCAGGAAGTCCTCGCCCGCGCGGAGGCCCGACACCTTCTCGATGATCGGCCCCAGGCGGTTGCGCGTGTCGCCGACCGGCAGCGTCGTTTCCAGAATGACCAGCGTACCGGGACGGATGCCGCGCCCGATGCCATCCATCGCGCTTTCCAGGGCGCGGTAGGTCGGCTCGTATTGGTTGCGCGGGTCGACCAGCAGCGGCACCAGGACGACGACGACATCCGACGCGCGGACGGCCTCGGGGGTGTCGGTGGTGGCGCGTAGCCGACCCGCCGCCACGGTTTCGCTGATCATCTCAGCGAGGCCCGGCTCATTGTCGATGGGGCAGGTGCCCGCGTTGATCGCTGCGACGACCTCAGCATTGATGTCCGCGCCGATCACGGTGCTGCCACGCGACGCGAAAAGGGCCGCGACGGGCAAACCCATCTTGCCCATGCCAATCACGCAAATATTCGCCATGCGAGGGAACGCTCCTTAACGAGTGTACGGGGTGGATTGTGGGGCGGCGGCTTGCGCGGCCTGGCGCGCAGCCACCTCTTTGGGACGGCACAGGCGGTCCACCAGATCATAATAGGATTGCTTCATCTGCGGCCACCCATACTGTTGGGTGAAGCGCAGATGCGCCAGCCGTGCCAGCGCGCGGCGGCGGGCGGGGTCGTGGGCGAGCGATGTGATCTGCTGCGCCAGTTCCTCCGCGTCGCCAGGCGCGAAGTAGGCGACCATTTCTTCATCGAAATATTGGCTGACGACCAGCGTGCGCGCCATCACCGAGGGGACGCCGAGGGCGGCGTACTCCATCAGCTTGGTGGGCAGCACATAGTCGGTGAAGGGATTTTTCAGGTTCGGCACCACCGCCAGATCGGCCTGGGTCAGCAATTCGGGCAGTTGCTCGGTGGGGACGTGCTTGCCATGGAAGTAGACGACATCATCGATGCCGAGCTCGGTGCTGATGCCCCGCAGCCGCGCCAGATCGTCGCCCTTGCCATAGATGACCAGCCGCAGCGGCTCGACGGCATGTCGTGCCCGCAGCAACGCGACGGCGCGCAACATCACGTCTAGCCCATAGCGGGCGGCGATGGTGCCGTGGTAGACCAGCACGAAGGGGTGCGGCTCGTCGATGTTCACCACCGCCAGCTTGCCGGTCGGGCGGTTATCCATCGAGAAGATGCGGTCGTCGGGGGCATTCATCAGGACGCTGACCTTGCGCGGTTTAATGCCGCGCTCGATCAAGATTTGGCGATACGGCTCATGCACGGTCAGCACGTGGTTCGCCAGCCCCGCGCTCAGCCGCTCTTGCAGACGCAGGCCCCAGATGAGCGGCTGCATCCAGCGCGACTTGAATTTGACGCTGTACAGGTCCGAGGTCAGGTCGTGCATATCCAGGATGACTTTGCAGCCAAAGATGCGCGGGATGATGGCCGCGAAGACCAGGAAATCTGGCATGGTATGCACCTGGATGAGCTGGTAGCGTCGCCGCAGCCACAGCCCCGTCAGCCAGAAAAAGCCGAGGATGGTGAAGAACACATAGCTCAGCAGATAGGCGATCTGGTTGCCGCCCTGATATTTGCCGAAGGGCAACTGGCAGACGTTGACGCCATCGACCGTGAACCAGCGGTCAGGGTAGGTGCGGTCCTGCACGGGCGGCTGGCGCAGACACAGAAAGTCGACCGTGTCGCCCCGCGCCGCCAGCGCCTGAGCCTCGCGCCGCACACGCGGATCGGTGATGTACTCCGTGTAGGCGAACATGGCGATCCGCAGACCGGAGGAATTGCGCGTCTTCACGAAGGAATGCCCTTTGCCAGCGAGAAATAGCGAGAGCGCGGGGTTGCCCCCACGCCTACTGCGACGGACCAGGACGACGCGCCGTAACGGGGCGCTCCCTGGGGACCGGATATGGCCCTAGCATATCATGCTTCATTCATGCTGTCGAGGGGCTACCCCCGGTGGTCCTAGGGGTGCGGTGCGGCGCGACCCAACCCCCACGCGCCGCCAGCCGTGCCCAGGCCGCCCAGCGCCAGCGCGGCGGGCAGCCCAAAGAGATCGCTGAAGAGCAGCGACCCCAGCACCCCGCCGCTGATGCCCGCCAGCGCGCCCAGCCCCAGCGTCAGCAACCATGGCAGCGGCAGGTCGCCCCGGTGCGCGCCGATGCCCCAGCGCGCGGCATTCGCCAGCGCGCCCATCACGACGCCCGCCAGCGCCCAGGTCAGCAGATTCAGCAGCATCGGTCACGCTCCATACAGGACGATTTCGTAGAGCAAGCCAAAGAGGTGCGAGCCGTCGCCAAGCAACTGGCCGATGGGCAAGTCACCCTTTACCTCGACATGCTGAAAGATGTTGAATTCGACGAATTCATGCTTCTGCCCTGCCCCTTGCAGCGCCGCCGCGAAGTGGCGCGACTCGGTGAAGGGCACGTACAGGTCGTGGCGGTCGTGCAGCAAAAAGATCTTCGCGTGGATGTCGGGGAAGATCGTCTGCGGCGACAGATCGCGCAGCAACTGGACGATCTGCGGCGTCAATTGCGCGAAGTTGGCATCGACCTGGGTGGGTTCGTCGCCCGCCAGCAGATGATAGACCGCGCGCGATGCCGGGTCAAAGGCGGCCAACGTCGCGGGTGCCAGCGGCGCGAAGCCCGCCGCGAAGGCCCCATTGAAGGCCGATTGGTCCCCCTGGGGCAGCAGCGGCGTCACGGAGTTCGCTAGCACGGCGACCGGTACATCCTGCGGCTGCCAGGCTTCGGAGTGGCCATCGAAGGTGAGGGCACGCTGGCCCAGGTCGCGCACCAGATCCGCCGCGTTGAAATAGCCGCCAAAGAGCGCGATGAAGGCGACCTGATCGCGGATGCGCGCGTCCGCCGCCGCCAGGCTGATGGGGCCATCACCCGCGCTGAGGCCGACCATCCCCACGGCGCGCGGGTTCACGCCTGGGTGCTGCCGCAATAGCTGAAACGCCGCCACCACCGCTTCGCGGTCGCCTGGTGCGAGCCGATAGCCTAGCAGGGCATCGGTGGTGATGGTCATGACCACCAGACCGCTTTCCGCGAAAGAATCCACGAAGTTGACGAACTGCGGCACGGGGCGGTTGTCGCCCACGCCCGAGATGATCAACATCGCCTCGCGCCCGCCGGGGATGGGCGGCGCGCCCGCCACTGGCTCGAAGATGTCGAGGTAGCCGGTGCCCGCGCTCCCCTGCACGGTGGCGCTGGTGTGGCGGATGTCGGTGCGGTTCTGCGTGCTGGTGTCGCCCGCCGCGCCCAGCACCGAGACGAGCATCTTGCCGCTGCGCACGACCGCGCGGCCCTGCGGTGCCGCCGCCAGGAAGAGGCCGACCACCGCCAGCACCGTGAAAATGCCGCGCGCCAGCCACATGCCCACGCGGCGCTTCGGCTTCGTGGGCGGTGGCGTCGCTGGTGGCGC
>JBBQSR010000114.1:0-9374 GCA_038234855.1 Ktedonobacterales bacterium
CTACTCAGTGGGGATGCGCAAAAAGATCGCGCTGGCCGCCGCGCTGGTGCATCGCCCCCAGGTGCTCTTCCTGGATGAACCGTTCGAGGGGGTCGACCCGGTCAGTTCGCGCGTCATCCGCAACATCTTGCAGGATCTCACGCACGCGGGCACGACCATCTTCTTTTCATCGCACATCATGGAGGTCGTCGAGCGGCTGTGCACGCGGGTCGGCATCATCAACCATGGCGTGCTGGTCGCCGAGGGCACCCTCGATGACCTGCGCACCCGCGCCCGCGCCGAGGGCAGCCCCGCCGCCGCGACGCTGGAGGATGTCTTTTTGCAGGTGGTCGGGGCCGAGACGGAGCGCGGAGGCTTGGCATGGCTGGAATAGTCGCGGCACCCACATTGGCGGATCGCCCCCTTGGCCCGCTGACGCTGCGACCGCGCGTGCTGCGGACGCTGCTGTGGCTGCGCTGGCAACTGCTGCTGCGCGGCTATTCGCGCTCGGCCTCGCGCATCGTTGGGACGGTGCTGATGGTGGTGGTGCTGTTGCCGCTGGCGGGCGGGCTGGCCATCGGCCTGGTCGCGGGCTTCCACGCACTGCTGCCCGACCAAGCCTTCGTCGCGCAAAATATCCTCTTCTTTGTGCTGGCGGGGCTATACCTGGTCTATGCCCTGTTGCCGCTGCTGCAATATAACCTCAACGAAGGCCTCGACATCACCAAGCTCACCCTCTATCCCCTGTCGCGGCTCGAACTGATGGCGGGGCTGCTGATCGCGACGCTGCTCGACATCCCGACCTTTGGGGTGGCGATAGTGTGCATCGGCATTGGGGTCGGCTGGGCGGCGACGCCGCTGCAAGGGCTGGCGATGGCGGGCATCTTGCTGCTGGCCTATGTGCATCTGGTGGGCATCAGCCAGTTGCTGCTGTCGGCCTTCATGGGGCTGCTGCGCACGCGGCGCTTCCGCGACCTGAGCCTGGTGCTGGTGACGTTGCTGGGGCTGTCGTGCTCGCTCGGTTCGCAGGTGATCACGCGGGTGGCCCCGGTGGATGGCACCGCGACGGGGGTCATCGCGCTGGTGCACATCGACGTGGGGCAGTTCCTGCAATTCGTGCCGCCGGGGATGGCCGCGCGGGGCATCGTCGCGGCGTATGACAACGACTGGGCCTTCGTGGGGCTGTGGGCGCTGCTGCTCGCCATCACCGCCGGTCTGGTGCTGTGGGCGTGGAGCGCGGTGCTGAACCGCAGCCTCACCACGCCCGAGGTCGTGGGGGGCGGCGCGGTGCGGCGTCGTGGCGCGCGGCGGGCACTGCCTGCGCCGGTGGCGCAGACCGCCATCATCGGCGCGGCCCCGGTCGCGGCGGCACCACGCTTCCAGCTCATCCCCGCGCCCTCCGCCGCCATCGCGCGCAAAGACCTGATCTACTATTGGCGCGACCCGCAGTACAAGCGCGCCTTTTTGAGCACGCTGTATATCGTGGGCATCATCCTGCTGAACTTCTTCACGCTCGGGGGCACGGGGCGCACGACCTCGCAAGCGGTCGTGGGGGTCGCCATCTTTCAGGTACTGAACCTCACCGCCTTCGCCTTTGGCTATGAGGGCGCGGCATTGGGCACGCTGTCGTACTTTCCGGTGCGCGCGGTGCACATCTTCCTGGGCAAGAATCTGGCGGCGTTCACGGTGGGCGTCGCGGAATTGCTCTTGCTCTTGATCTTGCAGGGCGCGCTGTCGGGGAACTGGGCGGGGGCGCTGGTGTTGGGTAGCGCGGGGCTGGCTGGACTCATCGCCGCGATGGGGCCAGCGAACGCCATCGCCGTGCTGGTGCCGTTGCGGGTCGCCAAACCTGGCGTGGGCCGCTCGCAAGGTGATTCCGGCACGGGATGTGTGTCAACCTTGCTGATCTTCGTCAGCTATCTGGTGGTGGGGGTGCTGATCATCCCGATCTTGGCGGCGGTGCTGGTCCCCGCGATCACCGGCCACACGGAACTTTACGCGTTCTTGCTGCCGCTGTCGCTGGTCTATGGCGTCGGCATCTACGCGGGCGGCACGGCGCTGGCGTCGAGCCTCTACTATGACCGCCTGCCCAAGATCATGGAAGTGGTGGCCCGCGAATGAGCGACACGACATCGAATGCCGACCTGACCCTGCGTGCCGCCCAGGCCCAGATCGACGCCTCGATCCAGGCGCTCGGGGGCTATTGGCCGCCGCTGGCGAATCTGGCGCGCCTCTTTGAGGAATGCGGTGAGGTCGCGCGCGTCGTCAACCAGACCCACGGCCCCAAGCGTCGCAAGGCGGGCGAGCTAACGCCAGAGCTTGCCGAGGAACTGGGCGACACGCTCTATGTGCTGCTCGCCCTCGCCAACTCGCTAGATGTCGATATGACCGCCGCGCTGGGTGCCGTCCTCGCCAAATATGAGCAAAGAGATATGGGGAAGGGGTAGGACGGCTCGAACACGAAAGCCACGAAACTCCACGAGATATCAGAAGGGAATCAGCCCCGCGCTATTGCCTTTTGAGGCTTTTCAGAGATTTTCTGATTTTCGTGTTCGAGCCGTCCTCGGGAAGATGCACGCATGCTACAGTACGAAGCCCTGACTTGGCCGCAGTTAGACGCGCTGGACCGCGCGAAGACGGTGGTTTTCATCGCCTTTAGCCCGCTCGAGGAGCATGGACCGCACCTCCCCATCGGCACGGACCTCTACGTGGCGCGCTACTTCGCCGAAACCATCGCCGCACGGATGGAGGCGCAGCGGCCCGACCTGACGGCGTTGCTGTTGCCGCCCGTGCCACTCGGCGCGGGGACGGTGCCCCTGCGCGGCAGCATCAACATCACCGTCGATGTCGTGTATGACATCGCGCGGCAGATGGGTGCGTCGCTGGCCCGCGATGGCTTTCGCCACATCGTCTTCACGAATGGGCATCTGGGGACGTGGCACCTGCTCGCGCTGGAAAACGCGGCACTGTGGGTCAGCCGTCGCTACCATGTGGGGGCCATCGCGCCCGCCGCCCGCCTGGCACGCGACCTCATCCGTCGCGACGCCCTCGCCGGGGAACTGGGGCAGCGCATGGCCGCCGACGAGGTCGCCGAATTGCTGAAAGCCGCGCATGGGGGTATGCTAGAGACATCGGTGATGCTGCACCTGCACCCTGAACTCGTGCAGCCGAGCTACCGCGCCCTGCCCCACCTGACGCGCGGCGCGATGCTGGGCTGGCGTGGCCGCACGCCCACGCGCTGGCCCGGCTACGTCGGCAGCCCCGCGCAGGGCGAGGCCGAGTGGGGCGCGCTGGCGGTGGAGCGCCTGGTCGACCTGGGCACGCGCTTGGTCATCCGCATGACCGACGAGGGCCGCTCCGCCGCGCGGGCGGGGCGCTTGCTGCCCCGCGTGCCATTCTGGCTGGCGCGTCGCCGCGTCACTGTCCTGGCTGGGGCGACGGTCGCGGGCATCGGCGCGACCCTGCTCGCAAAGCGCATCTTGACATTGGGGGGAAAGCACCTTGGACGACGCAACACCTGAGCACAGCGCCGCAGACTACGCCCATTGGCTGAACGACGACACCGACTTTCAACAATGTTTCGTTTGCGGCCAACGCAATCCCTTTGGGTTGCGACTGGTTTTCCGCAGCGACGGCACGCGCATCATGGCGGATTTCGTGGGCGAGCCGCGCCACCAGGGCTTCCCCGGCGTCGTGCACGGCGGCATTCTCGCGAGCATCCTGGATGAAGCGATGGGCCGCGTTTCGGTGCTGGAGCATCGCTGGGCGATGACGGGCAAGCTGGAACTGCGCTATCGTGCGCCCTCGCCCATCAACGTGCCCCTGCGCGTCTTCGCCGAAGCGACCGATTCGCGCAGCCGCCTCATCCGCGTCAAGGGTTGGATCGCCCGCGTCGATGACCCGACCGTGATCGCCTGCGAGGCCGAGGGCCTCTTCTTGCCGTTGCCCAAGGCGGTGCGCGACGAGGCCGTGGCGAACTATCCGGGCCTGTCCGACTTTTTCCCTGGGGAGCCGTCAGCCAGTGGCCCGCGCGATGCGTGAATGACGCGGGGGCCTAGAAACGAGTATACTGCACTTGCCCCCACGCTTATGAGCCAAGGGAAAGCAACGGTGTGCATCAAGGGCACGCCCGCATAGAGCGACGAAAGAGGCGAACGATGGCTATCTTGAGCGAGCACGAATTGCAGACCGCCCTCGCGGACCTGCCTGACTGGCGCATCGCGGATGGCGCGCTCACCAAGACCTTCACGCTCCCTGGCTTCCGCGAGGCCATCGCGCTGGTGAATGGGGCGGCGGAGCGCGCCGAGGTGGTGGGCCATCACCCCGACATCGACATTCGCTATAACAAAGTGACCTTTGCTCTGGTGACGCACGACCAGGGTGGCATCACCGCGAAGGATGTCGATCTCGCGCGCGACATCGAGTCGCAATCGACCTTCCCCGAGCGCCAAGACGGGCAGATCGCGCCGTAGCAGGATATTGGGCAGACGAGCGGGGACGGCTGGTCGGGGGCGTGTGGGGAAGGTAATAGCGCGGTTTCAACCGCCCGCCGTCCTGTTGCCACGGGCTACTCTGTATTCACCACACTCACCCGAGGAGCGATGCGAGGGCGGCATAGCCCGTCAGCAGCAGCGCCAGCACCAGGGCAAAGATCGCGATCTCGCTGGTGACGCGCCCGAGCGTCGCCACGGGTGGGCGTGGCCGCAGGGCGACCGCCGTGCCCGCCAGCCCACCCGCGAGCGCGGCGAAGGCGACGAGCAAGAGCGTGAGGGGCAACGCTGGACCATATCGCCAGGGCGCGGCCAGGAAGCCCAGCAGGGGCAAGGGCGCGCACCACAGGCCGATGAGTCCGCCTGCCGCGCCGCCACCGATGGCCGTCGCCGTGGCCTGTGGCCGACCCCGCGCCACGAACCAAACGATGCCCCACAGGGTCGTCGCCACGGCGACGCTCACCAGCACCTGCGCGGCGGCATACGGACCATAGCTCACCGCTAGCGCCGCCACATACCCATCATGGGTGGTGAGCAACGCGAACGGGACGGCGAGGATGGCGATGGCACAACTCGCCACCGCCGTCATCCCCAGCGCGACGAAGGGTGCCAGCACCAAGCCCCCCCATGCCGGGGGGGCAGGGCGCACCGGTGGCGCGGGCGTCGCTCCATCCATGGGGATCTCAGCCTCTCCTCGGGGTGCTAGTGGGAATCGGCTTCGAGCACGCTCCGCACGATGCCATAGGCCACCAGGAACGAGATCGCCCCGGTGATGACCATCATCCCGATCCAAAGCCAGGCGAGGCCGCTGGCCGCCGTGTCGGGCTGGCGCAGCAGCAAGAAGAGCAGCACCAATGGCAGCCCGACCAGCGAGAGCGCCAGGCCAAACACCACGATGGGGCCAACCGATGCCCACAGCGTGCGGCCAGGGTCACTGTGCATCGCCACGCCGCCCGAGATGCTCGAAACCTTGGGGATGTCGATATGCTGGCCCTGATTGGGCAACTCCGTCGGTGCCATAACATTCACCTTCATCAATTGTCTCCGCCGCGCTTGGCACGGCCATCCCTGGCAGTATACCATGCGCGCCGTCGCGGTGCCACTTTCGTTTGACGCCCGCCCCCAGGTGGGCTATAGTGCAACGTGGCCCGCTGATTTCGGCCAGTGTGCAGCTATGGAAAGGTCGCCCCCGATGAGTTCGCCCCACAAACAGGTTTTCGTCAGCCACTCGCACAGCGACAATGCGTTTTCCCGCCAGCTCGTCAGTGAATTGCAATGGCTGGGCCTGACGGTGTGGTACGACGAGATGAGCCTGGGCGCGGGGCACCTGGGTCCCTCGGTAGAGCGCGAGTTGCGCGCCAGCGATGCCTTCATCGTCGTGCTCTCGCCCGCCGCCGTCGCCTCGCAGTGGGTGCAGAGCGAATGGTATGCCGCCTGGTCCCTGATGGGCGAGGGCAAGATCACGACCTTCATCCCCGTCATCAAGGAACCGTGCGACATCCCCCTGATGCTGCGTGGCATGCACTGGGTCGATTTCACCAACCAGCCCTTCGCCGCAGGGGTGGCGCAGTTGGCGAAGCTGCTGAGCGTCGCCCCCGATGGATCGGCGGCCCCACTGCCGCCGCGTGTGACGGGCACGCTCGCCGCCCCGCCCCCGCCCGACCAATGGGGCCTGGTCGCGTCCTTCCAGGCGCATCCCGTGCGGGGCTGCTTTAGCGTCGCCTTCTCGCCCGATGGCAAGCTGCTGGCCTCGGGGTCCTATGACCAAAGCATCGCCGTGTGGGATGTCGCCACCCACCAAGAGGTGAGCCGTTTCACCGGCCATACCAAGGGCATCGACGCCGTAGCTTGGTCGCCCGATGGGCAATTGCTGGCCTCGGCATCCTTTGGCCACCGCATTCGTCTATGGCACGTGCGCGATGGCGGCCTGCATACCCTGGAAGGCCACACCGACGGCGTGGCTGATGTCGCCTGGTCGCCCGATGGCACGCGCCTGGTGTCGGGTTCAGCCGATCAGACCCTGCGCGTCTGGGACGCCGTCTCGGGTAAATGCCAATTGGTGCTGCGCGGCCACACCGGCCCCATCACCAGCGTCGCTTGGTCGCCCGATGGCGCGTGGCTCGGCTCCACCGCGCGCGACGCGACCATTCGCACGTGGGAGGCGACGACCGGTTCGCCGGGTTATGTGCTGGCCGGGCACCAGAGCATCGCCTATTGCATGCGCTGGTCGCCCGATGGCAAACTGATCGCATCCTCTGGCCACACCACGGTGCGCGTGTGGGACGCGGCGCGTGCCACGGTGCAGAACGTCTTCGCGGGGCACACCGGGCATGTGCTGCGGCTGGCCTGGCGGCCCGATGGTGCGATCATCGCCTCGGGGTCGGCGGACCGCAACGTGCGCCTGTGGAATGTGCGCACGGGGAAGGCGCTGGTGACGCTGAGCGGCCACGGCGACTGGGTGCACGGCGTCGCCTGGTCGCCTGATGGCCAATTGTTGGCCTCGTGCGGTGGCGCGCAAGATGGTACGATAAAGCTTTGGGGACCGGTATAGGATCGCCGCGCCCCTGTGATTTTTTTTCCGTGTATGCCACGGTGAGGGTGAGATGCATGACCCATGTCTTGATCGTAGATGACGACGACGACATCCGCTATACCCTGAGAATGTTGCTAGAGGATGAAGGGTATCGCGTCGACGAAGCTATCGATGGCGCGGAGGGGTACAACCGGCTCAAGGAAGACGAGGCCCCCTGTGTCGTCGTGCTGGATATCTTGATGCCCAAGATGACCGGCTTCGACGTGCTGCGCCAACTGCCACCCCAGCCAACCCAACGCTTCGTCCTGCTGACGGCGCTGCATCGGCCCTTTTCCGCCGAGGAAGATGCGTTGCTGCGCCAACGCGAGGCGACGCTGCTGCGCAAACCCTTTGATGTCATGTCCGCCCTGCACATGGTCGAGGATGCCGCGAGTCACCTGCCCCCCAGCTAGTCTCGGCGGCGCTGCACATAGCGAAAGGTGCCGCCGCGCTCGATCTGCATCACATTGTCGTGCCAGCGCACCCGCTGTGGCCCGACCAGCGCCGCGAGGATCTGCATCGGCGTCACGACCAGCACCACTGGCAGCAGCCATGCCGCGCGCCATGGCATCACCCGGCCCAGATAGCGCCAATTGTTGAAGGCAACGAGAGCGCAGCACAGCGCGCAGTAACCGACGGCCAACCAGACCGTCACTAGTGTGGGCACCACGAAGACCAGCGCGATGGCGACCAAGGGAAACAGCATCGGCAGGACGCCCACCCCCAGGTACAGCGCGGCATCGCGCGGGGCGAGGTGGCGCAGCACCGCCTCGCGTGGCGTGACGAACCAGCGCCGCACCAGCCGCAGATAGTGCTTGCCATCCACCACCTGTCTGCGACTGCGGTGCAGCAGCGGCGTCTGCGCCAGCAAGAAGCCCTTTTCTCGCACGCGTCGGGCGATGGCGAAATCATCCGCCAGATACCGCTCTAGCCCCACGAAGCCACCGACGCGCGCCAACGTCTGCCGCCGCATCGCATAGAACGCCCCATTGATGGTGACGGGCGATGCCAGTGCGGCGGCGGGGATGTACGCCAGCAAGCTGTTGGCATTCACTAGCACCGCGGTCAGGCTCGACCAGATGGTGCTGAAATTGGCCGCGCAGGGCAGCCCAAAGGCCAGGCCAACGCCCGGCTGATCCAGATACGGCAGACAGCGTTCCAGCGCGTCATCGGTCAGCGCGGTGTCGTCATCGAGCACGCAGATGACGTCGCCGCGCGCCATATTGGCACAGTTCGCCAGCTTGAAGGTCTTGGGGTGGTACCCCTGCGGCGCGGGCGGCAACGCGACATAGCGGATGGCTTGCTCAGGGTGCCGCGCCATCAGGTCGGCGCAGATCGCCTGGCACGTCGCATCGCCCTCGTCGCCCAGCCAGAGGAATTCGCGGGGCCAGCGACAGCGCGCCGTGAGCGTGGCGGCCAACATCGCTGGCAGGAAGGGATCGCCGCTGACGACCGGCTGCACGATGCTGATGAGCGCAGGGACGCGCGTGGGCGCGGGCACAGGCCGCGCGAAGAAACGCATCACCAGCCCTTGCCGCACCAGGCGCTCCGCGATGAAGAGTCCCCCCAAGATGATGACCACGACATTCACGATAGCGCCTCGCTCCCCCGACATCTTCCGCATCAGTTGGGACGCATCGGCGGCCCATTCGTCTCAGTACGCGCGGAGATTGAACCTTTTGGGCCGTCGCGTCGGCTAACCTGATGAAACGATCTGGGGGCGAAGGGGAGCGCGCATGCACGACGACGCGGCGGATCGCGCGGCACTAGTGCGCCTGGCGGACGGCGACCAGCACGCGCTCGATGAGATCGCCACGCGCTACCATGCGCGGCTGTGGCGCTATCTCAGCCGCCAACTGGGGGGCGCGCCCGCCCTCGTCGAAGAGGTGCTGCAAGACGTCTACCTGGCGCTGTGGCAGTCGGCGCATCGCTATCGCGGTGATGCCGCCCCCGCGACGTGGATCTATGGCATCGCGCACTTCTTGGTGCTGGACGCGCGCAAAGCGCAGGCCCGTCATGCCAGCCACCATGTCGCCCTGCCAGACGACGAAGCCGACCTCGCCCTGGCGGATGCCTCGCCTGAGGGGCAGGTCATCGCCCGCATGGCCCTGGCCGAGGCGTTCGCCATGCTTTCCCCCAAACATGCCGAGGTTCTGGAACTGGTCTGCAACGAAGGCTTCAGCCTGGGCGAGGTCGCGCGCATCCTGGGCATCCCCGAGGGGACGGTGAAAAGTCGTCTCAGCTATGCCCGCCGCGCCCTCGCCGCCGCCCTGCACGAAGGAGCGCACCCATGAGTGCCGATTGCGCCCGCTGCCGCGCGGCCCTGCCCGTGT
>JBBQSR010000115.1:0-9351 GCA_038234855.1 Ktedonobacterales bacterium
GGATGGCTATGACGCCTGGCAACCGGGACAACCGAGCGCACATCAGCACGCCACTGAGCAGCTCAGCCAGCACGTCCATCAGATTTACGTGGAGGGGCGTGACGTGTACGCAGGTCAACGGGTGCTAGCTGCGCTTCGACAGCAGGGCAGTCGCTGTGACCGCAAGCGCGTGGCGCGCTTGATGTGCCAAGAGGGAGTCGGTGTCCGTCGCAAACCGCGTCGTGCATACACGACCGATAGATAGTCAGCATGACCAACCGCATGAAGCCTGATCAAGGTCAGCGCCGTTTGATAAGAAGCAAAGGAGTGATGTGACGAAGATAGGGTATGCATAGCTGCACCCGCATCCTTCGTCAACGCCATATGGAGCAATCACATAGTGCATCCTTCGTAGCCACCGCGCCGGGCATCACCCAAGATAATCAGCACATCATCCTCAGTGATCCATCGTGGGCGCTGTGGCGGTGGACGCTGCTGCGGGGCACGGGGTTCCCCATCACGTCACCCCTGCGGCTGGCAGTGCCCGCCACGCTGCGCGAGGCCGATGCCATCGTGCGCGCCGAGGACAGCGTGCAGCACGCGCGGGCGGCGGCCATCGCGCGGGTGCGCGGCGCGCTGAGCGACGATGCCGAGCAACGCAAGCCGCTGACGAACGCGCTGCACACCCTGCACGCGGGCAAAATTCCCACGCTGGTACAGGTGCCGCCCGACCTGCACGAGGCCATTAGCGCGCTCGCCGACGCCCACGCACGGCGCGACGCGCTCACGGCGACATTCCCGGCCACGCACGATGCCGCCATCCAAACGGCCAGCGCGACCCTGCGAGAGATCGTCGGGACCGCGCCATTTCAGGAAGCCATCGTCTGGCAAAACCGCCGACTGCGCCAAAATGGCATCGACTATTTCCTCGGCAAACCGCTCACCACGACCGCGCGCGACTATCAGCGCAACCGCAGCGTGCTCGTCAAATATCTGCAACGCTACACCACGAAAAATGATACCATCGGCTTCTTTGGCCCCGTCGGCTGGGTGCGCTGGGACGCCAACGCCGACCAGACGCGCTTCGCCGCCGGACCGCATCTGCTGGCGCAACGCACGACCTACGTCGAGGGGTGGGGCATCAACGCCCTCGGCCAGGCCATCGCCGCCGATCCGGCGCTGTTGCCGTGGGCGACCCCGCGCCTCGCGCCGCAGATCCACATCGGCGCGACCACGCTACACATCCCCTTCGTCAAGCCGCTGCCCCTGACGCCCGCGCAGCGCGCCGTCTTGCTAGCATGCACGGGTGAGGTGCCCGCCCATGTCATCGCCACGCGGCTGGTCGGCCAGGGCATCCCTGGCCTGGCGAACGCGGAGGATGTCTACGCCATCCTGGCACAGATGCAGCGGGTCCGGCGCATCACGTGGTCCTTCGATGTCACGCTGGAAACGCCCTTCCCCGAGCGCGCCCTGCGACGGCAACTGACGGCCATCACGTCCGAGCCGCTGCGCACCGCCGCCGTGGCGAAGCTCGATGCCTTTGATGACGCTGTCAAGCGTGTGACCGCCGCCCGCGCCAACCCCGCCCATCTGGACGCAGCGATGGCCGCGCTGGAAACGACCTTCACCGAACTGACCGGGGCGAGCGCGACCCGTTCGGCGGGCCAGGTCTACGCAGGACGCACCCTCGTCTATGAAGATTGCGCCCGCGACATCACCATGACCCTCGGCACGAATCTGCTGGCCGCGCTGGACCGCCCGCTCGCCCTGATGCTGACCAGCGGGCGCTGGCTCGCCTATCATCTGGCCGAGGCGTGCCGTGCCTACTTCCACGCCACGCACGCCGAGCTGGCCCAGAAGAACGGCTCACCCACCGTCGAGTTCGCCGAATTCTTTCCGTGGGTCAACGCCCATCTGACCGAGATGAGCGAGGCGCTCTTTGGGCCGACCCGCGCCGAATTCCAGGCGAAATGGGCCGATATCTTGGCGCTGCCAGCGGGGCAACGCGACGTGCGGCGCGCCACAGCGGATATCGCCGGGCAGGTCGCCGACGCCTTCGCTGCGCCAGGGCCGGGGTGGTCGTCGGCGCGCTACCATAGCCCCGACATCATGCTGGCCGCGACGGGTATCGACGCCATCGCGCGCGGCGACTTCCAGTTCGTCATGGGCGAACTGCACCTGGGGCTGAATACCCTCTGGGTCCAGCTTTTCACCCAGCAGCACCCACGCATCAGTGAATTGCACGAGGTCGTGGCGCAGGACGTACCCGAACCGCAGGTGGTCCCGCTTTCCCCCGCCGCCCTGGTGCCCGCCACGCGCAGCCAGCCCTCATTGACCGCACCGCGCGATTTTCGCCTCATCGCCTCGGCGGATGTGTGCGACGCCCCGCCCGACCGCCAACTGCGGCTGGGCGATCTGGTGGTCGAGGCGGTCGGCGGGCGTGCCCAGGTGCGCACGCGCGACGGTCGCCACACCTTCGACGCGCTGGATCTCTTTGGCGATTATTTTTCGCTGATCGTCGCTGACTACTTCGACATCATCGCCAAGGGTCCACACACACCGCGCATCACCATCGACCGCCTGGTGGTGCAGCGCGAGGCGTGGCGCATCCCCGTCAGCGCCGTCGCCCCCGTCGCGGCACAAGATGCCGCCACCAGCTACCTGAATACGGTGCGCTGGGCACGCGGGCTGGCGCTGCCTCAATACCTCTTTTATCGCACGCCCACCGAGCGCAAGCCGACCTTCCTCGACCTCGCCAGCCCACTCTCGGTGGACCTTTTCGTGCGCGAGGTGCGCCGCCTCGTCAACAACGAGGTGCCCGCCGAATCCCTCATCGCCTTCAGTGAAATGCTGCCCGGCCCCGAGCACGCCTGGCTGACCGATGCCCAAGGCAACCGCTACACCAGCGAACTGCGCGTCGCCGCCGTGGACCGCAAGGACCGCCTGTAGCGCACAGGTGCGCGATGCGCGGCGTGCCACTCTGCTTGCCAGCAGGAGCGGCAACGCGCGTGGCGAGGGGATGGGCCAGCGGGTGCACCCGCTGGCCCATCCCCTCGCCATACATCCCCACATACCCACGACCTCGCGCGGGCATCAGGGTCGGGCGATGCGGGTCAGGGGCGTTTGGCTCGCGGCGTTCGCCCCATTGGTGATGGGGTGGTCGAGCAGTTCGGCCATCGTGGCGATGGTCGGGGCCTCGAAGAGTTGGCGCAGCGTGATGGTGATGCCCATCGTCTCGATCAAGCGCGCCACCAATTGCGTCGCCAGCAACGAATGGCCCCCCAGATCGAAGAAGTTATCTTCCACGCTGATCGTTTGGCGTCCCAGCACCTCTTGCCACAATTGCGCGACCTGGGCTTCGCGCGGGGTGCGTGGCAGCACCAACGCGCCGATGGGGGCAGCGGCGGCATCTGGCGACGGCAGCGCGCGGCGGTCCAGCTTGCCATTCGGCGTGAGGGGGATGGCGGCGATGCCGATGAGGTGCGCGGGCACCATATAGCTAGGTAATTGGCTGCCGAGGTGTCGCCGCAGGTCGCTCAGCGCCTCAACGGTCAGGGCTGCCCCAGCGGGCACGACATAGGCCACCAACTGCTTCTCGTGCGGGGGCTGCTCGTGGGCGATGACCACCGCCTCGCGCACGGTGGGGTGGGCACGCAGGGCCGCCTCGATCTCGCCTAACTCGATGCGGAAGCCGCGAATCTTCACCTGCTGGTCGCGCCGCGCCACGTATTCCGCGTTGCCATCGGGCAGGTAGCGGCCCAGGTCGCCCGTCCGGTACATGCGGTCGCCCGCCGCACCCGTGAATGGGTTGGCGACGAAGCGGGCGCGGGTCAGGTCGGGGTCATGCAGATAGCCCGCCGCCAGGTGCGGGCTGCGCATGACGATCTCGCCGATCTCGCCGATGCCCGCGAGCTGCTGATTCGCGTTCAATAGCAGCAATTGCACATCGCGTGCGCCGCGCCCGATGGGGATGACCTCTTTGGGCAGCGGTCCCGTCGCATCCGCCGCCGCGCGCGAGATGATGTAATAGCTGATGGCACGCTGCGTCTCGGTGGAGCCGAAATAGTTGATGCAGACGACGTTGGGGGCCAGATCCCACAGGCGGGCGACATCGTGCCGCTTCAGTGCGTCGCCGACGGTGATGGCGCGGCGCAGCGCGGGCAGCGTCAGCGCGGCATCACTGGCAGGCACCTGCGTCACCAATTGGATCATCGCGGGCGTCAGATTCGTGACGGTGATGGCGTGGTCGCGCATCCACCGCGCCAGATAGCCCGGCATCCCCAGTTGCTCGGGATCGGGGATGTAGAGTGCCGCGCCGCTGGCGAGCGTGGTAAAGAGGTCGCGCTGCAACGGATCGTGCGCCAGCCCCGAGAGCAGCGTATGCCGATCCTCCCCCACTAAGCCCACCGTCTCGCGTTGCCACGCCAGGAAGTGCGTCAGCGAGCCGTGCCGCTGCGCGATGCCCTTCGGTCGCCCCGTCGACCCCGAGGTGAAGCTGATGGTCGCGACATCGTCGGGTCCCATCGTGACCGTCGGGGCATGGGTCGGTTGCGCGGCAAGCGGGTGCCCCGCCGCCTCGGCCAGGGTGGGCAGCGCGATCTGGCTGCGCCCCGTTGCGGCATCGAAATGTGCCGCGATGCCCGCTGGCAGCGGCCCCAGATGGGCACACGACACCAACGCGCGCGGCTGTGCCTGGGCCACGTAATCCAGCAAGCGTGCCTCGGGGTACGCCGGATCGAGGATGGTATAGGCCGCGCCCGCCTTGAGGGTGCCCAGGATCGCCCAGACCAGCGACGCCGAACGATGCGCCGAGATCGCCACCACGTCGCCGCGCCCGATGCCCTGGTTCCCTAGCCAGTGCGCCAGTTGATTGGCGCGTTGGTCCAGTTCGCCATAGCGCCACTGCTCGGTCGCGTCGTGCAGCGCCAGGCGGTCGGGTGCCCGCGCCGCCTCGCCCGCGATGACCTCGTGGATGCTGCCGACCCAGGCATCTGACAGCGGCGCGCCGGGGTCGGGCAACTGCGCGGCGGCGGTGGGCGTCACCAGCGAGAATGACGCGGTGGGGGCATCGGGCTGCTGGGCCATCTGCTCGGCCACCTGCACATATTGCCGCAGGAACTCTTGCATGCGGGCGGAGGAAAACAGGTCGGCGTTGGCGACCAATTCCAGCGTGATGCCCGCGTCGTCCTCTTGCAGGTACAGCGTCATATCGAATTTCGCGCCGCCCTCTTCGGGCGCGGCGACTGTCACCGCCAGATCGCCCCAGCGCACCTCCATGGCGGGCGTATTCGCCATGTTGAAGAGCACCTGGAAGATCGGCGGATGGCTGAGGTCGCGCGTCGGATTGATCTCTTCGAGCAAGCGGTCAAACGAGACGTCCTGATGGGCATAGGCCCCCAGCGCGTCGTCGCGCACCCGCCTCACCAGCACGCGAGCGGTGGGGTCATCCGCCAGGTTGGCGCGCAGCACCAGCGTGTTGACGAAAAAGCCGATCAGGTCTTCGGTTTCGGCGCGGTTGCGGTTGGCGATGGGCGTGCCCACCACGACATCCGGTTCATCGGTCAGCCGCGCCAACAGCACCTGAAAGGCCGCCAGCAGCGTCATGAAAAGCGTCGCGCGCTCTTGCTGCCCCAAAGCTTGCAAGCGTTCAACCAATGGCTTGGGCATCCGCAACACATGCGTTTCACTGCGCGAGGTCTGCACGGCAGGGCGCGCGTAATCGGTCGGCAATTCGAGGAAGGGCGGGGCGTCGCGCAGCCGTTCGCGCCAATAGGCCAACTCTTGCGCTTGCTCGGCTGCGCGGGCGGGGTCGCGCTGCCACGCGGCATAGTCGGCGTATTGGATCGCCAGCGGGGACAACGGCGAGGGCTGGCCCGCGTGGTACGCGGCGTAGAGCGCGGCCAGTTCGCGCGTCAGGATCGACAGCGACCAGCCATCCGAGCAGATATGGTGCATGTTGACCAATAGCGCGTGGTCATCCGCCCCCGCCTGTGCCAGGGTGAAGCGCACCATCGGCCCATGTTCCAGGTCAAAGACGTGTTGGCCCTCGCGGTTGATCAATTCCTGCACGCCGCGTTCGCGGTCTCCCTCGGCGGGCAGTGTGAGCAGCGGCAAAGCGACGGGCGCGGCGGGCATGACGGCCTGCACCGGCTGGCCGCGCACCGTCGGGTAGACCGTCCGCAAGACCTCGTGCCGCTCTACCAGCGTGGTGATGGCGCGTTCCAGCGCCGCCACGTCCAGCGCGCCCCGCAGCCGGAAGGCCAGCATCAGGTTATAGCTGGTGTTGCCCGGCTGCAACTGATCGAGCAGCCACAGCCGTTGTTGCGCGTATGAGAGCGGGAACGTGTTAAAGGTCTGTCCCCGTTTTTTCAGTTGTGCTTCCAGCAGGGCGCGCTGTTCGGGGGTCAGTGCCGCCAGGCGCTGCGCCATATCGCTCATGGAATCCTTGCCTCTCTCTCTACAACACCAACGCGTTCGCGCGGAAAAAATGAAATGATCGATCGGTTATTCTTCGGCGGTGCCCTCGGCCAAGAGCGCGCGGATGTCATCATCCGACAGATGCTCGATCAGGTCGACCAGTTCCGTCAAGTCTTGTTCGCCGCGCTGCGCCCGCTGGATCTGCCCCGCCGCCGCGTGGGCGGGCGTGACGGATTGCAGGGTCGCCAGATACGCCGCCATCTTGGCGACCGTCGCGTATTCGAAGATCGCCAGCAGGGGCATATCCACATGGAAGGCCGCACGCAGCCGAGCGACCAACTGCGTCGCCAGCAGCGAATGGCCCCCCAGCGCGAAAAAGTCGTCGTGCCGCCCCACGAAATCGCGGTGCAAGACATTGCCCCAGATCGCCGCGACCTGCACCTCGCGCTCGGTCTGTGGCGGCTCACTGGCCGCGTCCTGGCCGTCGCTCCATTGCTCCGGTTCGGGCAGAGCGCGGCGGTCGATCTTAGCATTGGGCGTCAGGGGCAGCGCGTCCAGCACGACGATGGCGGCGGGCACCATAAAGGCGGGCAGCAGCCCACCCAACGCCTCGCGCACCGCCGTGGCGTCCAGGTCGTCACCGACGACGTAGCCGACCAGCCGCTTCTCGCCAGCCGCTTCATTGACGATGACGACGCTCTCTTGCACGCCATCCAGCCCTTCCAGCACGCGCTCGATCTCGCCGACCTCGATGCGGAAGCCCCGGATCTTCACCTGGCCGTCGCGTCGCCCAAAGAATTCCAGTGTGCCATCGGCTAGCCAGCGGGCCACGTCGCCCGTCCAGTAGAGCCGCTCACCCGCGATGAAGGGATGCGGGATGAAGCGTTCGGCGGTCAGGTCGGGTCGACCCCAATAGCCGCGCGCGACGCCATCGCCGCCGACATACAAATCGCCCGGCACGCCGATGGGCAGGGGCCGATACGCGCCGTCCAGCACATAGACCGTGGAGTTAGCGTTGGGCTTGCCGATGGAGACACTGCGCCCGACCACATCACCGCCCCGGTAGGTGTGCAGCGATGAATAGGTCGTGTTCTCGGCGGGACCATAGCCGTCGGTCATCAGATGGTCAGGGTAGGCGTCGATCACACGCTGCACGATGCCGGGCCGCAAGATGTCGCCGCCCGACATGAGCTGCCGCACGTTGCGGAGGCTGCCTAGTTGCTCCTCGACCATCAGGTGAAAGAGGCCCGCCGTCAGCCAAAGGATCGTCACGCCCTCGCGCACGATCTCGTCGCCGATGACGTCCAGCGGCACCAGGCCCGCCGGGGGCACTACCAGCCGCCCACCCGTCAGCATCGGCCCCCAGACCTCCATCGTGGTCACGTCGAAGGCCAGCGCCGAGAACTGGAAGAACGTTTCCCCCGGCGCGAAGTTCGCGTAATCCACACCCAGCACCAGACGCAGCACCCCGCGATGCGACAAGGCGATGCCCTTGGGCAGCCCGGTCGACCCCGACGTATAGCAGATGAAGGCGACATTCAGCGCGTCGATGGTGACGGGCGGCGGGGTCGACGGCAGATCGGCCAGTTGGCCCCACAGCGTTTCGACATCCAGCAGCGTCACCGGGGCGCTCAAGAGTGGCCCATGCAGGTGCGCCTGGGTCAGCACCAGCGTCGCGCCCGAGTTCGCCAGCATGTGCGCGATGCGCGCGGGCGGATAGTTCGGGTCCAGCGGCACATACGCGCCGCCCGCCATCACGATGGCCAGGAAGCAGGGCACCAGATGCGGCGAACGTTCGACGCACAGGCCGACGGGCATGTCGGGGCCGACGCCCAGCGCCCGCAGATGGTGGGCCATCTGGCTGGCGCGGGCGAGCAACGCGCCATAGCTCAGGTGCTCGCCGTCGCTCACCACCGCGATGGCATCCGGTGTCGCCTGCGCCTGGGCGGCGAAGATCGCGCCCAGGTTGGCGTCGCGCGGATACTCCGTCGCGGTCGCGTTCCAGTCCATCACTACCGTCTGCCATTCGGCACGCTCGACGGCATCGGGGCTGGCACCGTCCAGCAGGGGTGCGCGCGAGAGCGGCTGCGCGGGGTCCGCCACCAGGGCACGCAGCAGGCGCGTGAAGTGCTGCCCCACCCGCGCGATGGTGGCAGGGGCGAAGAGGTCGGTGTTGTACTCCAACCGTCCCTGCCAGCCCTGCGTGCCCATCGTGACCTCTAGCGAGAGGTCGAACTTGGCGATGGGCAGATCCCAGTCGATGCTGGCGACCGCGACATCCGCGTGCGTTTCCGGGGCCTCGACCACGCTGAAAAAGACCTGCACCAGCGGCGTATAGCTGGGGTCGCGCGTCGGCTGCGCCACCTCGATGATCATATCCAATGGGATCTCGCCGTGCTCCTGCGCCCACAGGACGGTCTGGCGCGTGCGGCGCAGCATCTCCGCGAAGGTGGGGTCATCCGCGAGATCGACGGGCAGGGGCACGGTGTTGACGAAGAAGCCCCATATCGCCTCGAAGTCGGCCTGGTTGCGCCCCGCCACCGCCGTCGCCACCAGGAAGGCATCTTGCTGGGTGTAGCGTTGCAGCAACACTTCGAAGGCGGCGAGCAAGACCATATACGGCGTCACGCCCAGGCTACGGCTGAGATCCTGCACCCGCGCCACCGTCGCCGCGTCCAGCGTGAAGCCCTCGTTCGCCCCATCATAGGTCTGGAAGGCCGGGCGGGTGTAGTCCGTCGGCAGATTCAGGATGTCGGGGTACTCGGCAAGCTGCCCGCGCCACGCGGCGATGTGTTCCTGGCTGGCGGCGCTGGCCAGCCAGGCGCGCTGCCACGCGGCATAGTCGGCGTAGTCGCGCGTCACCGGAGGCAGGGCGGGCGCGTGGCCATCGCGCAGCGCCCGATAGGTCGTCAGCAATTCATCGGTCAGCAGATCGTCCGACGCGCCATCGGTGAT
>JBBQSR010000116.1:0-9326 GCA_038234855.1 Ktedonobacterales bacterium
AGCGGTCCTGCACCACGCCCTCCGCCTCCACCTTGAGGTACAGGCCCTCCATCGTGGTCGTGGGGTCCGTCTCGCGCAACGCCAGCGCGGGGTCGAACCCGCGTTGCTCGCATGCCGCGCGCAGCCGCGCCAGATGGTCGGGCGCGATGAAGTGCGAGGGGCCGATCAGCGCCTGGAGCGCCTCGGTGGTGGCGACCATCCCCGCATGCAGCACCCGCACCGAATGGACGAAGGGCGCGCCCGCCAGCATCGCTTGGCGACGCGGCGTATCGAGAAACGTCTCATCCGTCGTGTCGAGGATGTCGAACTCCATGAAGTAGTGCGGCAGGTCGGTGTAAAAGACGGTGTGCTTGGCGTAGAGCCATTCGCCGTACATGATGTAGCGGCTGCCCAGCAGATCCCACAGTTCGGTGGCGTAGCGGTGCGCCCAGGCTTTCAGCGGATGAAAGTGGATCTCGCGCGGGCCACCCGTCAAGAAATGCCCCCGGCTCTGCAAGCGCAACTGCCCATTCGCCGTGAAGCTGATGGCACTGTTGGCTCCATCCATCTTTTCCTCGACGACGAGGGGACGACCCGCGAGGGAAAAGAGGGGCAGCACGCGCAGGTCTTCGTCCCCCGGTTGCAAGCCCGATCCCTCGACGTGGTGGGTGCGGGGATATTTGCGTATCTCGTCCATCACGGTCACTTTCGCGCGATGATCAGCAGGTGGTTGAGCACGAAATCCGCGCCCGTGCGCTGCATTCCCGCGTCGCGCAGCAGGCGCGCCAGCGTCGGCTCATCGAAAAGGTGTAGGTGCTCGGGATTGTTGTCGGGCCGTGACGGCGCGGAGAGCACCAGATAGCGTCCGGTGACGCGGCAGACCTCAGCCAGCGCCGCCCGCGTGTCGGGGATGTGTTCCAGCACTTCCAGCAGCGTCACCACGTCGAACGCGCCATCCGCGAAGGGGAGCCGCATGGCGTCGCCCTGCATCGCCGTCAGCGTCGTCACGCCGCCCGCCCGCACGCGCTCGATGTCGGCCACGCGGTGCGCCAGGGCATCTACACAGGTGATGGGCAGGGTCGGGAAGGCATCGACCATCGGCCACAGCGCCGCCCCGCGTCCGCTGCCGATGTCGAGCAGCCCCTCGGGTTGCACGCCGCGCAGCATCCCCAGCACCTTACGGACGCGCGCCAGCCCCATGGTGCGCTTGAAGCGATGCAGTCGCAGCCCCTGTGCCTCGCCCAGTACGATGAGATCGGCCCATTCGCGCGCGGTCAGGGCATCGAGCGCCGGGGCGAAGAGGTCCGTGTGTTCCGCCGCGCTGGGTGTGCCCGCCAGCGTCCCACGCACATAGGCCGCCGCCAGCCGTTGATAATAATCCCGTTCGCCGCTCATCACGTCATTCCTTCGCTGCTGCGTTTCCCCGCGTGTGGTGTGGGGCGCGATGGGGGCGCACACGGGCACTCGCCGCCGCGCTCACGCACGGGTCGCCAGCACCTCGACCGGGTCGCCCACGCGCACCATGCCGTCGCCACGGGGGATCAAGTTTTGGCCAAAGAGGACCTTGTCGCCGTCGCGGCGGTAGGTCGCCAGCGTGCGCAGCGGCTCTTTGCCCGCGAAGTCGCCCCGCTCGG
Organism: Ktedonobacterales bacterium; assembly: GCA_038234855.1. Taxonomy (GTDB): domain Bacteria; phylum Chloroflexota; class Ktedonobacteria; order Ktedonobacterales; family JACDGC01; genus JACDGC01. The sequence continues at coordinate 1,614 of JBBQSR010000116.1, forward strand.
GGTCCACCGTGGTCAGCACACAGCGGGCGCACGGCTTTACCACCGCGAACTCGACCGTGCCGATGCGGATGCGCGCCCACGTGTCCTCGGCGAAGGCGTCTGACCCGCTGATGACCAGGTTCGGGCGAAAGCGCCGCATGGGCAGCGGCTCTGGCAGCCGCGCGTTCAGGTCGTCGAGCGACCCCTCGCCGATGAGCAGGACGGGGTAGCCATCCGCGAAGCTGACGATGTCGTCTGGCGCGGCGAAGCGTGGGTCCGCCGTCCGCCGTGTCGTCTCGGGCATGTAGACCAGATGGCACGCCAGCCCCAGATAGTCGCTGAACCACTGATCCAGCGTGGCATCGACGATATACGCGGGGCAGGTCGATTGCCAGATGGTGACGCTGAGGGTGGCGGGGGCCAGCGGCTCACTGGGAATGGTGATGGCGGGCATCCCTGGCGCGGTGCAGCGGATGCCCGCCTCCGTCAGCTCGGTGGTGACGAGCGCCATGCGCGGGTGATCGCGCTGCGTCAGGAAGCCGCCTTGGGCATCCGTCACCATCCAGCGGCGGTCGTCGCGCAGCCCGCGTGGCTCGACCCACGCATCTGCCATGTCGATGCCGCGTATCGACTTCACCGGAAAGGTCGTGATGGTGCTGAGCTGCATGCTGGCGTCCCCTTCGCATGGTTGAGTTGGCTGGGTCATCGTACCACACCGGTGGGGGCTGCGAAAAAGGGACTTCCGGCCCTGTCTTTCCTGTGCAACAGTGGTATACTGCTGGGCAAGCGTGGTCGCCTGGTCACGCGTTGCAGGGCACGGAATCGCTCGACACGGTGTTTGTGGGGGAGCGTTCCGAAGCATATGGCTGAGAGTTTGCCTGATGTCCCGCGTCGTCCTGTCGTCGTCGCGCCTGAGATTCCCTGCCGCGATGGCATCGATGCCTTCATGGTGGCACGGTTGCCCGTGGCGGCGCGGCTGGCCCGCCGTTTCGCGGCGGATGACGCGCAGTGGTCCGATTGCTTTCAAGAGGCGTGCCTGGGCTTGGTGGAACTGGTGCGGCATCTGATGCCCGAGGTGCTGGATGCCGCACCCACCCACGCCGAGGCGCTGGCCGTGCTGGCGATGCGCCGCCGCATCGTGGGCGCGTTGGCCCGTCGGGCGGCCCTGACGCCGTCGCTGACCGACTTTGGAGTGCGGCATTGGGTGCGGGTGCAGCGCGCGCGTCGGGCGTTGGCCCGCCGCCTGGGGCGCGACCCCCTGCCCGCCGAGATCGCCGCCGCGCTGGGGCTGCCCCTGCCCCTGGTGCGCGACCTGGTCGCCGTCACCGCGCGCCCCGCCTCGCTCGAAGCCCTGGCCAGCACGGGGCTAGAGGTCGCCGTGCCCGACGCGACCGATACGGACGGCGAGGGGGCGCGACTGCGCCAAGCGGTGCTGGCGCTGCCCCAACCCGAACGCTTCATCATTCAGGCGCAGTACCGCATCGGCATGGGGCATGTCGCGGTGTTGACGCTGGCCCGCACCCTGCATATGGCCCCGCGCCATATCATCGCGCTGCGCCGCCACGCCCTTGCCCTGCTACGCGCATCGCTGTTGGCCGAGTAGGGGGATGGCCCCACTCGCCGCATTCGCCATTGTCCCCCGTGCTGGTCGAGTCGTGGCACTGTTGCCCCCGCTCCGTCCAAAGATGGTGAGGGGGCCGGGGGTGGGGCCACCTCGTCCTATCGCCCATGCCATTCCGCCGCCGTTGTGTTAGAATGACTTGATAGCAACAGTGCATCCCCCCGGAAAAGGAATCCAGAGTGGCATGGTGACGGTCGAGCAGCATTCCCCCATTCGCACGCAATACTTGGGCATCAAGCGGCAATATCCCGACGCGCTGATCTTCTTTCGCCTGGGCGATTTCTACGAAGCTTTCGATACGGATGCCGAGGTGCTCGCGCGTGAGCTCGAACTGACGCTGACGAAGCGCGAATGGGGGCGCGGCGAGCGTTCGCCGATGGCGGGCGTGCCGCACCACGCCGCCGAGGGCTACATCGCCCGCTTGATCGGGATGGGCTATCGCGTCGCCGTCGTCGAGCAGATGACCGAGCCGAATGGCAAGGGCCTGGTCGAGCGCGAAGTGACGCGCGTCATCACCCCCGGCACCGTGGTCGACTCGGCCATGCTCGCCGCGCGCAGCAACAATTACCTGGCCGCCGCCGTCGTGGGGCCAGGGGCCATCGGGCTGGCGTATGTCGACATCACCACGGGCGAGTTTTGCTGCACCCAGGCCACCACCGCCGACGCCGAAACGACGCTGGCACAGGAGCTAGCGCGCATCGGTGCCGCCGAGGTGCTGGTCGAGGCCCCCACCCGCGCCCGCCTGACGCCGCGCGCACTGAAGCTGGCGGCGGAGGCCGACCCCGACGCGACGAATGACCCCGACGGGCTGCCCGACTGGGTCGCGCGCATCGCCCCCTTCGTCGGCCACCTCACCCCCCTGGACGCGCGCGATTTCGCCGAACGGGGCGCGCGCGAACAACTGCTGAAACATTTCGGCGTGGCGACGCTAGAGGGCTTTGGCTGCGAGAAGCTGCCGCTGGCGGTGCGCGCGGCGGGGGCCATCCTCGCCTATGTGCACCTGACGCAGCGCGACGCGGTGGACCAACTGGTGACGCTCAGCACCTACGCCATCGACCGCTACATGATCTTGGATGCCTATACGCGCCGTAACCTGGAACTTTTCGAGAGCGGGCGCGAACGGGGGGCGCGCGGATCGCTCTTCTGGGTGCTGGACCAGACGCAGACGCCGATGGGCAGCCGCCTGTTGCGCCGCTGGCTGGGCCAACCCCTGCTGGACCTACCCGAACTGACGCGCCGCCAGGACGCCATCGCCCTGCTGCTGGCGCATCCGCTGGAACGGGCACGCTACGCCGGATCGCTGCGCAAGGTGGGCGACCTGGAACGGTTGGCGAACCGCGTGTTGCAGCGCATCGCCACGCCGCGCGACCTGGTGGCGCTGGCGGCGGGCTTGCGCGCGGTCGAGGCGCTGGTGGGCGAGGGCGGGGCCGTCGCGCTGCCCGCCATCGTCGGCCAGCCCGTCGACGCCTGCGCCGATGTGGCGGCGATGATCGAGACGGCGTTGGTCGAGGCCCCGCCCATCCTCATCACTGAGGGCGGCATCATCCGCCCCAGCTACGCGCCCGAGCTCGACGACATCATCGAGCGGTCGCGCGGGGCACGCGAATGGATCGCCGCGCTAGAGGCGGTGGAGCGCAAGCGGACGGGCATCAACAACCTGCGCGTCAGCTTCAATAAGGTCTTTGGCTATTTCATCGAGGTCTCGAACTCGCATGTGCATCGCGTGCCCAGCGACTACATCCGCAAGCAGACGGTGACGAATGGCGAACGCTACATCACCCCGGCGCTGAAAGAGTATGAGGCGCTGGTGCTGAACGCTCAGGAACGCTCGACCAAGCTGGAATACGAGATCTTCGTGAAGCTGCGCGGCGACCTGGCGACCATCCACGCGGAGCGCATCGTCGAGACGGCGCGGGCTATCGCCATGCTCGACGCCCTGGTGGCGCTGGCCGAGGTCGCCGAGCGCAACGATTATACGCGCCCCACGCTGGATGAAGGGCAGCGCATCCACATCGTCGCGGGGCGGCACCCCGTCATCGAGCAGACGCAGCGCGACCTGCCCTTCGTCCCCAATGACATCGATCTGGACGGCGATGACGCGCAGATCATGCTGATCACCGGCCCTAATATGTCGGGCAAATCGACCATCATGCGGCAGACGGCGCTGATGGTGTTGCTGGCGCAGATCGGCTCATTCGTCCCCGCAGAGTCGGCGCGCATCGGGCTGGTGGACCGCATCTTCACCCGCATCGGCGCGCAGGACGACCTGGCCACGGGGCAATCGACCTTCATGGTCGAGATGATCGAGACGGCCAACATTTTGCGCCACGCGACGGCACGCAGCCTAGTCATCTTGGATGAGATCGGGCGCGGCACCAGCACCTATGATGGCCTCGCCATCGCCCGCGCCATCGTGGAATATCTGCACCGCCATCCCCGTTGCGGCGCGAAGACGCTTTTTGCCCCGCACTATCACGAATTGGTCGAGGTCGCGCGCCAGTTGCCCCATGTGCGCCCCTTCTCCGTGGCCGTCACGGAGGAGGGCGGGCAGGTCATCTTCCTGCGGACGCTGGTGCCGGGCGGCGCGGACCGCAGCTATGGCATCCACGTGGCGCAGTTGGCGGGCATCCCGCGCCAGGTGCTGCGCCGCGCCGAAGAGATTCTGGCGGATCTCGAAAAGCACGGCGACGCGCCCAACCGCAAGCGGGCGATGCGCGAGCCGTCGCCCCAGCGCGACGCCATCAACATCCAGATGTCGCTTTTCACGCCACCCGCTGGCCCCGACCCCATCGTCACGCAGATCCGCGATCTGCCCATCGAGGAGATGACTCCCCTCGAAGCGATGCAGACTCTCTATCGCCTCCGCAGCGAACTCAAGGAGCGCGAGAGCTGACCACCAGTGGGGTCGGTGGGGCATGGGTGGGCGTCGGCGGCGGAGCATGCGTCGGCGTGGGCTTCGGCGGTTTGGTTGGCGTCGCGGTTGGCGCGGTGCCACCGCCAGCATCGGGCGTCGCTGTCGCTGTCGCAGTTGCCGCGTGCGTGGGCGTGCCCCCGACCGTGCCCGTCGTCGTTGGGGTGAAGGCCTGGTCGGTCGGCGTGCCGATGATGATGGGCACGGTCGCCGCAGGCCCCTGCCGCACGACCATGATGACGATGATGGCGAAAAACGCGATGCCGATGCTTGCGGCGATGAGCGCCCCCACGACAGCGCGTGGCGGCTCACCCTGCGGTGATGAGGCCATGGGTCGCCCCCTGAGAATGTGATGATGTGAGCGATGTGGCGCAGAGATGCTATCAAGGGAACGAACGACGACGCTACACCGTCACGAGCAGCTTGATGCGGTCATAGATCGAGCGGCTGATGGGCACCAGCAACAGTTGATCGACCGCCGTGAAGTTGCCATGCTTTTGGCGATACGCGACGATGGCCTGGGCCGTCTTGGTGCTGATGCCCAGTTGCAGCCGCAGATCCTCGGCGGTGGCGATATTCAGGTTGACCTTCACCCCAGTGTTGATGGTGTCGGGGTACGGTTCGCCGATGAGGGGCACATAGACCTCTTCCCCATCAAAGACCTTGGCCGCCAGATCGACCCGCACCAGATCGGCCCCGTCGCGCGCCCCACCCGCCGCGCGCACGAGGTCTTGGATGCGCGCCCCATCGGCCAGTGGGTACACGCCGGGGTGGTTGACCGCGCCGACGATGTAGGCCGTGACGCCGTTCGTCCCCGCTACGGGCAGTGAGGTGCCCTGCTGATGCCCGCCTATGCCACTGCCCCAGCCCAACCGCGTGAAGCCCAGGGCGACCCCGGCCAGCACACAGGCGACGCCCAGCCCCAGCAGCACCGGCACCGCCGCCGGGTGCGTCAGCCAACTCGCCTGGCTCTTGCTTGGTGATGCCATGAAACTGCGGCTCCATTGGTAAAAGCCTCACCTTGCACAGCGAGCGGGCAGAGTGAAGTGAACACGTCAGAGATGCTGCTATTATAGCCAGCCAAGAAGACACACCCAGGGTCCTATGACCTTTGGGGGGGGAGGCTGTGAGAGAGGGCCATGATCCCCGTTTCAATGGCGCAAGCTATGTGGACTTGACATATGATCTTTGGTGAAATACAATTTCATGAAATACGGTTTCACGAAAGGATGCGACAGGTATGGCTGTGCGAGCTAGTCTGAAGGCGGAGACCGAGCGGCGGATTCTCGCAGCGGCAGAGCGTATGTTCTTGGAAGCGCCCTACCCCCAAGTACGCGTTGAGGACATCGCGGATGCCGCCGGGGTGAGCGCACCCACCATCATCCATCGGTTCGGCTCCAAAGAGGCCCTCATGGCGGCAGCGGCAAGGGTCGCGCTGGAGCGTGTGCGGCAGCAACGAAGCGAGGCCCCAGTAGGCGACCTGACAGGAGCCATAGCCAACCTCATCGAGCATTACGAGCTCTGGGGAGACGCTGTTATGCACTTACTTGCTCAAGAGGCCGCCGTGCCCGTGCTCCGCGAGGTGACAGACGCCGGACGCACGCTGCATGTGCAATGGGTCGAGGCGACATTCGCCCCATGGCTGCTCCATCTGGATGGTGAACGCCCGCGTCGGCTCGCCCAATTAGTCGCCCTGATGGATGTCTCTGTTTGGAAGGTGCTGAGGCGAGATCGCGGACTCAGCATGGACGTAACGGAATTGGCCATATGCGAAATGGTCACAAAACTTTTGGAGGGCACGCAATGAAGATCCTTGCTTATACATCACCCGCTCAAGGTCATGTTTATCCCCTCGTACCGACGCTCCTGGCACTACGCAGTCGTGGACACCAAGTCGCCATCCGCACGCTGGCCTCTGAGGTGGCGATGCTCAGCAAGATGGGCTTTGCCGCTGCCCCCATCAGCCCTCAGGTCGAAGCGCGCGCCATGGACGACTGGCGCGGCAAGAATCAACTGCAACAACTGCAACGTGCCCTCAATGCTTTCGTTGAGCGAGCCAAACATGAAGTCCCCGATCTGGCGGAGGCGATCCGGCTCACCCTGCCCGATGTCGTGCTGGTCGATGTCAACAGTTGGGGCGCACAGGCATATGCCGAGGCCTCTGGTCTCGCCTGGGCGGTCTACGCGCCCTATCCCTTGCCGCTCCCATCAAAGGATGCGCCACCGTTTGGCCTGGGACTAAAGCTTATGGGGGGTCCGCTAGGCCGATTGCGCGACAGTGCATTGCTCCGCCTCTCTTTGCTGGGGTGGAACAAAGTGCTGCCGAAACTCAACCAAGTGCGTGCCACCGCCGGAGCGCCATCACTTTCTAGCGTCATCAAGCTCTTTGGTCGTGCCCCATTGACCCTTGCCTACACCGCCGAGCCATTCGAGTACCATCACGCAGACTGGCCGTCAAGCGTAAAGCTGGTGGGGCCGTCGAACTGGGAGCCGAAAAACCAGGAGATCCCCTGGCTCAAGGATTTGCAGCAACCAATGGTGCTCGTAACCACATCAACCGAACATCAGGGAGATGGTCGATTGCTGCAAGTCGCTCTTGATGCGCTGGCTAACGAGCCAGTGACCGTGGTTGCCACGAGTGCGGGGAGTGATTTGACCGGGATTCGTATCCCCCCGAATGCCCGAGTAGAGTCCTTTGTTCCGCATGGGCCGCTCCTTGCGGTCGCGGCGTGCGTCGTGTGTCATGGCGGCATGGGCATCACCCAGAAGGCGCTGTCGGCAGGGGTACCCGTCTGCGCGGTGCCCTTCGGAAGGGACCAACCAGAGGTTGCCCGCAGGGTAGAGGTTGCGCGTGTTGGCACACGCTTGCCCGCCAGCCGCCTGACTCCCACACGACTGCGCGCGAAGGTCCGCGAGGCGATGACCATGCGAGATGGCGCGACACGCATGGCGCAAGCTTTCGCTGCCCTCCATAGCGACACGACGGCAGCAATCGCTTTGGAAGGGTTATTGAGCACGGAGGTTGTGCGCCGTCCCTTGGTTCAGGAAGCTCTCAGCTGATACCCCGACAAAGCAAGTTTTGGGTTGCAACGTGGCCTCCGCTCCTCCTCGGAGGCCCAAGAGCGCCATCACCTTCACCGTGACGAATAGCGGCGGTCAGCGGCTCGACTCCACCATCACAGCGAAGTCCTTGCTGCCTGAT
>JBBQSR010000117.1:0-9271 GCA_038234855.1 Ktedonobacterales bacterium
TGGCCCGTGTGCAAAAGTTCCGCGATCCACTGTCCTCATTGCGCGGGGTATGGTGTCGTACTCAGTACCAATGCTTGGTACCGCGCATCCGGCGAATTGGCTAGCCCAAAGGAGCGCGGCATGCACCAATCGTGCCAATCAGCGTCTCTCTTTAGAGGGAGAAACCGTGTCAGGCACCATCGTTGAGCAAGGGGGAGTCATTATGAAGAAAGCGGTTTTGGTCATGCCCGACGCGGCGCGACTGCGGGGCGCATTGCGTGCCATTCGCCACATCCAGGGGGCTGCGATGGCGCTGGTGTTGCCCGTGGACGCGCCCCAGCTTGCCGCCGTCATCGGCCTGGCACAGGTGCTGGAATGGGCGCGCGAGGCGGGCAAAGATGTGACGCTCATCGGCGGCTCGCCCGCGCTGCGCGCCGAGGCCGTGGCCCTCGGCTGGCGCGTCTCGACCTCGCTTGAGGAATGGGAGCGGTGGCTCGCCGAAACGCACCCGTCCGCCGTCGACGAACCAGGCTGGCACATCTTTCGCGCGGGGGCGCTGACGCCGCAACCCGCCCCGACACGCGCGGGGCCAGACCTGCGATCGCCAGGCAGCACGCCGAACGCGACCGACCTGCTCACCAACGCCGAACGGCACGAAGAGGCGATCATCGCGCTCATCTGGCAGACGGGCAAGCTCACCGAGGTGCCCGCCGCCTTCTATGCTAATTAGCCGCGCGAGGTAAAGGACGCAGGGAGCAGCGCGCCCCGGTCGTGATGGTGCCCCACAGAAACAACCGGGCGGGTGGTTGAAACCACCCGCCCGCGCGATGCAATGTCTGTGCAGATCGCTCTAGCGCCAGAGCGTCGAACCGGGGCCATCGAAGCCGGGTGTCTGGTTGCAGCTATAGACCCAATAATCATTGTAGGGGTAGCCCTGGGCATAGGTATAGCCATAACCAACGTAGCCGCCTGGCCCATTGGCATAGCCATATTGGAAAACGGAATGGTCGACGTAGCCGTTGCTGAGATTGGTGCAGTTGCCCGTGGTGGCCGCTGTCGTCTGCTGTTGGACCGCGACGGTGGCTGCCGAGGCGGCACGCGTGCTGCCGGCGATGGCGAAGGTGAGCGCCAGCGCACACAGCGCGGCGAACACGAAGCGAGTGACGTGAATGGCTAGGGTTTTCTTCAAGCTGTCATCCTCCTTAAGAAATTGGGACAAGTAGAAGCCTGTCCATGAATGCGACAGCGCATCGCACCCACCCTCTGATGGTGCGGGAAATCGACCCCCGATGTCAATAGATGGACGACATAATGTGATAAAACGTTTTGAAATGGCTGTTAGACCGGCGCGTATTGTTGAGATTCAGCGGCGACAGCGTCGCGCGTCGCAGCAAGCGGGCGCTTCTTGACATACGCCGCCAAGCGCAGCAGGACCACGAACCAGGCGATCTCAGCCAGCCCCTCTCCCGTCAGAAACACGGGCGGAATGAACGACAAGAGCAACGTGAGGCCAAAGGCCCCGGTGATGAGCGCGACCGACTGACGCGACGACCAGTCGGCGCGCGTCGTCCACGTGCGCAGCCGCCAGATGAGCCAGCCGCCAAACGCGACCACCAACACCGTCGTGATGACGGGCGGCAGCAAACGCGGCGCGAGGTACAAGACGGCGAAAAGCGCCACTTGCAGCCCAAAGCCCGCCCACCGCAGCCGCCACAGGCTCGGCGCGACACGGACGGTGCGCGCGGGTGGCGGCATCGCGGGCAGCCACACCGCCACGGTGCCCAGTGCCAGCACGATGGCGAAGGCCACCAACCGCCCAGGTTGATACAACGGTATCAGGCAAAAGAGCGTCCCTACCCCCAAAAGGATGGTGGTGACGGCGATGAAGCCCCTGCGTCCCAGCCAGGGCCGACCAGCCCATGCCGGAAAGCAACTTTCCACGAAAACGATGGGAATGACCATGCTATAGACCGTGTGAAAGATCGCCAACGCGGGCAGCCACGACCAGTTGACGCCCAACGCGTGCCCATAGCCAACGGGCAACGTGCTCACGGCTGGCACGAACCACTGCGCCGCGCCGACGCCCTCATTCAGCGCGCTATAGGCGATGCCCAGCAGCACCCAGCTCGCCCAGCCCAGCCGTCGTCGCGTCACGACCTCGTGGATGAAGATCGCCGCCGCACCGTAGATCAATGCATTGAAGGGCAGCGCCGCCGGATTGACCAGCATGGCGAGTGGCGACGTGTTAAAGGAGCCGAGCGTCTCACCCACGAAGGTCGCCACGATGATGAGGGTGAGCACCGCGCGGCGGCTACGTGGCGGGCGGACCAGCGGGGCGGCGATCACAAGCGCGGGTTCCATGGCGGGCGTCTGCATGGGATATTCCCCCAAGGCGCGGTGTGGCCGCTGTGCGCAGCATGCGACCCACCATCATTGATCGCCCACCGTGCCCCCTTTGTCCAGGGGGCAGACAGCGTGGCGGCTAGGCGCTGGCCTCGGCCTTCTCTGCTGGCTTGGGCGCGCGGCGAAACCAGTTCACTGGATTCAGGTAGCGGCGGAAGCGACGCACCACCTGCACCCCCAGCGCCAGCCCGCCCACGGCGAAGAGCGCCTCGCCACCCACCACCGAGCCAACGAGCAGCACCGTCTTGAAGGTCCCCGTCACCGGCAAGAAGGGCACGACGAAAAAGAAGCCATAGAGCGCGAAGGAGAGCACGATGCAGCCGATGCCCGCCCACGCCACCCAACGGGCGCGCGGCTTGGCCGGGGTGCTGGTCGCTGGCGTGGCGGTGGGGACGGCGTCGGCTGGCACCACCGGGGTCAGGTCTTGCGCGAAAGGGGTCGGTGTTGGTTGCATGGATGAGTCCTCATTGTGCTTCAAAATAGCCCTCCCACGTGCCGTCGAAACGTTCCACGGGCACGTCGGGCAGGGCGGCGGCGACACGGGCGCGCAGGGCTTCGAGTTCATCGGGGGGCAGCATGGTCACGTGGCGTTCGGCGGGCGGGCGCGAGACGCTGTAGACCTGCACGCGGGCGATCTGGCCGCCCTGCGCTCGCAGATCGGTCAGCCGCGCGATGTAGGCCGCCACCTCGGCGTCATCTGGCCCCTGGCCATGAAGCCGCATGAAGCACGACTGCACGACCAACGGCTGCGCCCGCCCTAGCAGCAGCAGATTCGCCAGGATGCGGTCGAAGGAGATGGTGGTGGCATCGACCGCGCGGAAATACGCGGGCGTGCCCGCGTCGAGCTTGGCCCACACCTCGCCCCCCGCCGCGTGCACCTGCGCCAACGCCGCCCGCACACGCGGACGGTGAAAGAGCGTCGCATTCGTGATGATGACCAGCTTCAGGTCGGGCAAGCCGCTCGCATCGCGCAGCGCGATGGCCCGCGCCACCACCTGATCGAAATTGCGAAAGGAGGTCGGTTCCCCATCGCCCGAGAAAGCGATGTCGCGAATGGGCAGGGCCTCGCCCGACACGCTGAGTCCAGCGAAGCGGGCATCGCGAGCGAGCCGCCCATCCGCCGCCAGGGCCAGCGTCGCCGCCAGTTCCTCGCTGAGCGCCGCCAGATCGACGTCGCGGTTGAGGGGAATGACGCCGCGATTCACCTCGCAATAGACGCAACCAAAGTTGCAGACCTTGTCGAGGTTGAGGTTGATGCCGATAGAGATGCCCCGTGCCCGCCGCGACGCGACGGGGTAGACGTAGCGTTGCGCTTGCCATACGCGGTTATGGTCGAGCGGCTGCCCGGTCAACACGTGCGCCCCCCAAAATTATGGAATCCTGCCCATAGTATAGCAAATCTCCGCCAATCTGTGCCGCTATTCACCAAATCTCCACCGAATCGTCCCGTTGCGCGCGGGGGACAATCACCGCGCTCAGTGCATATGAACCATTATTCAGTTTAGTGTAACCATCAGGACAGTTCGCGCGATCTATATAGGGAGACATACGCACCCGATAGATGAGAGAGTGGTACCACGCACGCAGCGCGCCCTATCATAGGAGATGAGTCGTTGTCTAGCCTGTAACTGAATAGGCGGCGTGTACAAATGGCTCGAAGCGCACACACTTTCGTCTCTTCCACACTGTTTGGCAGAAGGGAAACGATAGCTTACCATGGCAACCATCACCCCAGAGGACGCCGCACTCCAGCCCACACCCACGGACGCGGTTCGTCCGTCGGCAGAGGCAGCCCCCACTCCCCCCGCGAAGCGCCCCGGCTTCGGCACGCGCTATGGCTATTTCATCGTCCGCATTCGTTGGGTCGTCATCGCGTTTTGGGCCATCTTGCTGCTGGGGAGCCTGCCTTTCAGCGCACAGGTAACAAAGAACCTCAGCACGGGTGGCTTCTCGTGGAAGGGTAGTGAATCCATCGCGGCGGGTGACATCATCGGCCAAAAATTCACCACGCCCTTGCCGACCATCCAGGTCGTCTTTCAGTCACCCGACACGGCGGCGAGCGATCCCGCCTTCCAGGCCGAGGTGCAGAGTTTTAGCAACGCCGCGCAGGGCTTTCCCCGCGTGTCGAAGGTGACGCAGGGCACCGTCGGCAACGATGGCCGCACGACCTATGTGACGCTCGAAATCAATGGCAGCAACGCCGAGGCGGAAACCGCCGCTGGCGACCTCGACAGCATCTTGCCCAAGAGCGGCCCCGCGAAGGCGTACATCGCCGGAGAGCCTGCCGTCTTTAACCAGATCAACACCCTCACCAAGACCGACCTCGCCCAGGCCGAAGAATTGACGCTGCCGGTCGCGGGGGTGGCGTTGATTTTCGTCTTTGGCACGCTGCTGGCGGCGGCGATTCCCCTGGGGTTGGCCTTGTTGGCGATCCCCATCACGCTGGCGGTCATCTTCCTCATCTCGCTCAACACGGAGATGTCGATCTATGTCGTCAACATCGCCTCGGTCATCGGCCTGGGCCTCAGCATCGACTATTCGCTCTTCATCGTGCGCCGCTTCAAAGATGAGTTGCGCGCCGGACGTGCCGTGGCGGATGCCATCGCCGTCACCACGGCGACCTCGGGCGAGGCGATCCTCTTTTCGGGTCTGACGGTGCTCATCGGCTTCAGCGGATTGGCGCTGGTGGGGCTACCCTTCATGACGAGCATGGCCATCGGTGGCGCGGTCGTCGTGGGCACCGCCGTGCTGGGCGCGCTGACGCTGGTGCCAGCGGTGCTCAGCCTGCTCGGCCCGCGCGTCTTCGCGCAGCGGCTGCCGCGCCCCTGGCGGCGGGCGAGCACGACCACCACAGATGCCGAACGCGTCGGCTTTTGGCACCGTTGGGCGGTGGGCGTGATGGCCCGCCCCTGGCTGGTGCTGGTGCTGGTGCTCGTCTTCTTGGGCGTGCTGACCTCGCCGCTCTTCTCACTGACGTTGGGGCTGCCGGGCACCGATGTGCTGCCCCCCTCGAACCCCGCGCGGCACGGCACCGACATCTTGGCGCAGCAATTCACCAGCGCCCAGGCGAATCCCAACTATGTGGTGGTGCAGACGCGCGACCATTCGCCCATCTTGCAGCCCGACAACATCCATAATCTGTGCCTGCTGACGCGGCGCATCGCGGTGCTGCCACACACCAGCAGCGTACAGGGGCTGACGTCGAGTCGGCAGCTTTCGTGCGAGGCGGCGGCGGCGACCTTTGGCTCAACGGCCTATCTGCAAAATCCGCAACTGGTTCAGTTGGTGAAGGCCACGACCAGCGCGGACACGACCATCATCTCGGTCGCCACCAATTCCAAGAGCGACTCCGCTGACAGCAAGGCCCTGGTGCACGACCTGCGCGCCATCGCGTCGTCTTCCCTTTTCACCATCAAGGTGGGGGGGCTGCAAGCGGTCAGCATCGATCTGGCGGGGTATCTGTATGGCAACTTCCCCCACGCGCTGATCTTCATCTTCATTGCGACGTATGTCGTGCTGTTGATCATGTTCCGTTCGGTGCTGCTGCCCATCAAGGCGGTGGTGATGAATGTACTGTCGGTCGCGGCGGCCTATGGGGCACTGGTCTTCGTCTTCCAGCAGGGCCATTTCAGCGAACAGTTGCAGTTTTCGTCGGAGGGCTTCATCGAGATGACGACGCCCATCTTGCTCTTCTGCATTCTGTTTGGCCTGTCGATGGACTACGAGGTCTTTTTGCTCAGCCGCATCCGCGAAGAGTGGGAGCGTACGCACGACAACCGCTACGCCGTGGCGCGCGGCCTGGAAAAGACGGCGGGCGTCATCACCAGCGCGGCACTGATGATCATCATCGTCAGCGGCGGCTTCATGCTGACGCACCTGACGCTGGTCAAGGAGCAAGGGCTGGGCATCGCCGCCGCCGTGCTGGTCGACGCCTCGATCATCCGCATCTTGCTCGTCCCCGCGACGATGCGCCTGCTCGGCAACTGGAATTGGTGGTTCCCCGGTCGCAAGACCCCCGAACCGAATCCCACGCCGTCAATGAACTGACGCGCTGAGGCGCAGCCTGGGGTGAGCGATGCAGGCCAATGGCTTGCTTCACTCGCCCCCTGCATTTTGACCCCAATTTTGACCCCAGTTTCTCAACTCCCTATTTCTCTTCGATGAAGCCATCCATGATATCAATAGCCGCTTGCTGCATATCGGGCAACACGTGCCCATATACCCCAAGCGTAATCGAGATATTGGCATGCCCCAGCATTTCCGACACGACTTTGACGTTGACCCCACGTTTGAGCATGAGGGTTGCCGCTGTATGCCGCAAATCATGGAAACGAATCCGAGGCAAAGACTCTTGCTCAAGAAAAGCAAAAAACCGAGTACGCAATCTCGTAGGATCGAGCGGATTCCCCAATGCGTTAGGGAAAACTAGGCCGTGCTTGTTCCACTCTGGTCCAAACAGCATCGCTTGTTCAAGGTGCCAAATACGCTGTTTTCTTAGCGCATAGATGGCAACTTTCATCAAGCGAATGGAGCGCCGAGCTTTCCGTGTCTTCGGCTCAGTGAAAAGGAGCTTGCCGGACATTGATACCAACGTTTGTTGAACTTGCACTATTCCCCTATCAAGGTCAATATCCTTCCATCGCAAGCCCGACAATTCACCTAGTCGCATGCCCGTGGTGATAGCAAGTATGAAAACCGTACCGCTTGTCTCATCTCGCTGAGCAGCATCAATAAAATGTGCAACTTGATGGTCATCCATCGCTTGCATTTCATGCTGAGCTATGCGAGGCGGACGAACCATATCCGCTACGTTGCGAGCAATAAGACCCAAGCGGACTGCATCATCAAGTGCTGAGTGTACAATCACATGAAGATGCTTAACTGTTGTAGGAGACAATCCCTCAGCTACTTTACGTGAGTAAAATGCTTGAAGCTGCTGAGCAGTCAATTTAGAAAGAACAGCCTTGCCAAGCCCAGGTATCGCATGCTTGCGAATCTGGACGGAATAACGAACAAAGGATGTTGCCTTTATCTGATGTCGTCTGTTTTCTAGCCAAGAAAGCAAATATTGCTCGACCGTCTGACGTGCATCACCTAAAGGCAACCCTGCTGCGAAATCATTTTGAGCTTGTCGCATCTTCTTTTGAACTTCTTCGCGTGTCTTACCATAGAATCCTTTACGTGTGCCATCAGGAAGGCTCATACGAGCCTCCCAACGGCCATCTTCTCGTTTTCTTATGTTGCCCTCTTGATTGCCACGACGCTTGCTCGCCATCTGCATTTCCCCCTAATTCAACTCAGCTTGACGCTCAACAAATGCTTGTAAATCTGTCATCCACACCCGACGAGAACGCCCAATTTTGATAGAGCGAATCTGCCCAGTGAGCACTAACGTGTTGGCAAAACGAAGGCTCAGGCTAAGCGCCTGAGCCACTTGCCGCATAGTAAGCAGCATTTTGATAGAGGGAGCGTCCCTCGTTGGTGGTTCAATCTCTTGCATGCTGTTTCCCCTTGAATGAGAGAACCACCCAGCACCAATGCCAGGCGGCTCATCTTTCCCTATACCGCTTGTCTAGCTGACCTTCTTGAAAGCGCGATGAGCAGTCGCTAACTTGAAACGCCGCTGCCACTTGTCGCGCAACATCTCAGGAATGCCCCCCTGCTCATCTGCCACTTGGTCGAGTTCGTCGGCCAACCCGTTGAGCAGGTCGGCAATCTCGCCCATCTGGTCCTCATCCCGCAGAGCCAGCACCCCCGCGCTGGTAAACACCCCCATCGCCATGTCGAGTAACTGGGCCGTCTCGCCCACGCGCTCATCTCGGATGCCCATTCCTTTGAGGATGCGAAGCGCCTTGCGCTCGTCGTCGCTGCACGCATCGAACCGCTTGTCTTGTGCCGACCGCGCCAGATGCGCGATGCGGCCCATGTGCTCGACATAGCGCGCCTGGGCGGCACCAGGGTCGATATCCACCGTCTCTAGGGCGGTGAGCAGCCCCACCGCCATGCGATGCATGCCCCGCGCATATCCGCTGTGCCGCTGCGCCCGCACCAGCGAAAGCTTGTCGTCAGGCAGTAGCCCATCCGCTTTGATGAGCGGCCCTGCTGACTGGACGACTTCCCAGGAATCGCGCAGCGGCCACCGCGCCCGATTGGCGTCATCCGTTGGGTAGACCCACCGCAGCCAGCGCGAGGTGAGATAACCCCACATCGTACTCGCCCATTTGAGCGCCTGGCGCACGCTGCTGACTGAGGGCAAATCCTCAACGGCTAGTTCCGCCTCTAACACGTCGTCGTCATCGGTGTCTTCTGGCATCCCATAGAAACGAAAGCCCTTGACCCCATCGCGCTCTAACTGGAACTCACAGCGCCACACATCCAAGGACTCATCAAAGTCATCGCCATGCACCTGGCGCAGCATCTCGAAATACCAATCAAGCTTGGCCTGGGATGCCTGAACGGTTTTGTTGTAGATGCGTGCCTTGACCGCCGACCGCCCGAAGGTGTAGCCGGTGCAGTGTCGCCCCTCGCTCATGCACGCGACTTTCACCTTGCCAGGATGGATGAAGTGCAGCGCCTCGGTGTCGGCAAAATTCGGCACATCGCCACCTTGCCAGTCGGCATGCAGGTCCAGGCGGGAGCATTTCGCCGTGTCGAGATTGAAGCGCCGCATGACTTCCTCAGCAGGTAACTCAGGGAACAACACCCGCCCGACATAGGCGAAGGTGTCAAAGAGCGCACCAAGGACACCGTCAGGATGCGTGTGCAGCCCGAAGGACCGCATCTCAATAAACATCGCTGGACGATTGGGGATGCCCCGCATCAGCTTTAAGGAGAATTGGTCGCCCCGCTCAATAAGGAAGCGATAGCCCCCGCGTGCGCCCGTTGGGTG
>JBBQSR010000118.1:0-9261 GCA_038234855.1 Ktedonobacterales bacterium
GCGCTCACCGGGCCATCGTCGTTGCCGCCATAGGACTCCTGGAGATCTTCGTTGGGCTGGCGCAATGGCAGTGCCACATAGATCTCGGTGCCCATGCCATTGCCGCTGCGCACCGAAAGCTGGCCGTGATGCGACCGCACGAAGGTCGCCACGACCGCCAGCCCCAGGCCCACCCCCTGCGCGGTGCGCACCGAGCTAGAGTCGACCTGGAAGAACGGCTCGAAGACGCGGGCGTGGTACTCGGGTGCGATGCCGATGCCCGTGTCGCGCACGACGATCAGCAGCCAGGGCGCTGTGTCGGTGGGTGGCAACAAATCGGCGGGGACGGGTGCCCCGGCCTCTAGCCCCGTCGCGCCCAGCACGATCTGCCCGCCCTCGGCGATGACGCCCGTGATGGTGATGATGCCGCCACGCGGCGTAAACTTGATGGCATTGTCGATCAGGTGGCCCATGGCGCGGCGAAAGAGCGTCTCATCCATGGCGATCTGCGGCAATTCCGCTGGCAGGCGCGTCACCAGATGCAGGTCGTGGTCTTGCAGGTGGGCGCGGCTCGCCTCGGCGATGCTCAGCAGCACCGCGCGTGGTTGGCTCGACCGCAAGCGCCGCGATGGCTGGGCCAGGTAGAGCAGATCGTCCAAGATGTGCGTCAGCGCGCCGGTGCGTTCCCGGATGCTGGTGACGAGCTGCGCGCGGCGTCCGTCGCTGATCTGGTGATTTTCGGCCAAGATCTGCGACGCCATGCTGATGACCGTCAGCGGCCCGCGTATCTCATGGTCGATGATGGCCATCAGTTCTTCGTGCTTCTGGGTGAGCTCTTGGCGCTTATGGCTGGTTTCGGCGTGCGAGCGCAGCACGGCCCGCACACGTGCCAGGAACTCAGGCATCTCGAAGGGCTTCATCAGGTAGTCTTGCGCGCCCAGGTTTAGGCCCGTCACGCGGTCATCGACATCGGTGTGCCCTGTCAAAAAGAGCACGGGGATGTCGGCGCTGCGCGGGTCTGCCTTCAACTGCTGGCAGACGGTGAAACCGTCCGTGTCGGGCAGACCGACATCGAGCACGATGATGGCGGGGTTGATGAGTGGGGCCAGCCGCAGTGTCTCGTGGCCCGTTTGCACGATGTTGGGCTTAAAACCCTCTTTTTCCAGGTGGCGGCGTAAGAAATGGATGAGCGATTGGTCATCCTCAGCGACCAGGATGACCTGGCCCTCGCCCGCAGGACGCTCCATGGCGATGTCCCTCCGCGTTGGGGACGCGATCCTGCGTCCCAGATGTGGGGGGGCACACAGCCCCCATGTAGATGAGTCTCTCGACTGAACGCACGAAACACGCCAGAATCGGGCATTCCGTGCGCTAGGCCCCGGCGTCGCGCTGCGCTGGTTGTTCGGGGGGTGGCGTGCTGGCGGATGCCGCCGCGCGTTTGCGCCCCTCGGTCAGCCGCCAACAGGCGTTGTGGCTCACCAGGCACTTCGCTTGCTCTTCGGCGGTGACTGGCGGCGTGTCTTGCAGACAAAAGACCTGGTACATCGGTTCGCCCTGCCAGACATCGGTGTCAGGCAGCCACCGTTCGCGGTAGTTTGGGCAGCCACGCGGGTGGCGATGCCAATTGATGCCGGTGTGAGGATCCTCGCGGATGTCATTGGTGTTTGCCATGGTATGATTCCTTCGATGCGGACCGGCAGCATTGGTATCGCTCCTGCGGAGACTCCCTCTTGCCTGAATGTCGAGACCCGTCAGCACATTCTTTCTTGATAGTATATCATAGGCACGGGCGTTCGGCCCATGCCCAGCCTGACGCAGCGAGGTTTCTATGAACTCCATCACATCCGAGCGGGTGCGCGCGGACCATGCCCCCTGGTCGGCGGGCGACACCGCCATCGGCGTCATCTTGACGCTGGGACCGCTGATCGCCATCACCCTGGCGAGCAACGCGGCGGGGGGCACCGCCGCCACCCCGCACCTGAACCGCCAGCAAGACATCACTGCGGCCATCTTCACCTTTTTCGTGACGGCGCTGCTCGAAGGCGTCTTTCTCATCGCGCCGATCTTCTATGCGCGGCGACGCGCGCCGGGGGCCGAGGGGCGCGCGTTGGGCGTGCGCGGCTTTAACCCCGCCATCGCGCTGACGCTCATCATCCTCAGCGGGGCCGCTGTTTTGGCCGCCAGCGCCATCATCTACGCGCTGAACCCCAACGCGCAGACCAACGCCGACAAACTCATCGCCGATGAACTGCACAACGCGCCCATCACGCTCATCGCCACGCTCATCGCCGCCACCGTCGTCGCGCCCATCTGTGAAGAGATCTTCTTTCGCAGCTTCCTCTTGCAGGGTTTGCGAACGATCATGCCGTCCTGGTTGGCGGTGATCTTCTCGGCGCTGGTCTTCGCCGCCGCGCATCTGTCGCCGGGGTCGTTCGTGCTGCTCTTCGTGCTGGGCGCGCTGTTGGGCACGCTCCGTGTGATGACCCGTTCGGTGTGGCCGGGCATCGTCCTGCACGCGCTCAATAACGGCTTAGTGCTTGTCGTCGTCATCGGCATGCTCAAAAGTTAAACGGTCCCGAGAGGAACAACATCCCCATGCCTAGCATCAGTCACGGCGTCATCTGGGATCTGGATGGCGTCATCATCGATAGCGCCGCCGCGCACTGGCAGTCGTGGCAGCGACTCGCCGCCGAGACGGGCACGACCTTCACCGAGGCGGATTTCCGCTCGACCTTTGGCATGCGTAATGCCGACATCATCCCACGTTACTGGGCCACGACGAACGCGGCAGAGGTGCAGACGCTCGCCGACCGCAAAGAGGCGCTGTACCGCGACCTCGTCCGCGCCAACGCCCAGGCCCTGCCCGGCGCGCTGGCGCTGCTGCGCGACCTGCACGCGGCGGGCTGGCACCAGGCGCTCGGCTCATCGGCCCCCATGGAAAACATCCGTTTGATCATCGAGGTCTTGGGGCTGGGCGACTCTCTCGATGCCGCCGTCTCGGGCGAGGACGCCGAGCAAGGGAAGCCCGCGCCCGACATCTTCCTGGCGGCGGCGCGGGCGCTGGGGCTGGCCCCGGCGAATTGCCTGGTCATCGAGGACGCCGTGCAGGGCGTGCAAGCGGCCCGCGCGGCGGGGATGCGCTGCATCGCCGTCACCAATGGCACGCCCAACCGCGAACTCGCCAGCGCCGACCGTGTCGTGACAAACCTCACCGAAGTCTCCGTCGCCACCATCACCGACCTCTTGAGCTGATCCTCAAAAACGGGGCCAAGGGCGCGAAAACGCCGGAAATCATCACCGATTTTCGGCGAATTTGGGGAAAATGCCCCTTTTGGCTTGACAGTATGGGAAGAGTTGGCTATAGTACCGTTGACGAAAAGATGATCCTGATCCCGTTCGCCTCTCGGTTTGCCCCTGCGACAACCGCTTGCCCGCCGTCATTTGGTGGGTGGCCCCTTCGCCATTCGCAGCACGTGTGCAAAGCTGAAGCGAACCCTCACTCATGGAGGTTGTCATGGATTTGAACGTTGAGGGTACCTCAGCGCGCATCCCCCCCGGCTCGCATATCTGCCAGCTTTACAATAAAGTCGACGAGATCCGCAACGTCACCGCGCGGCTGCTGCTCACTGGGCTGAACGGCCAAGAGCGGTGCCTTTTCGCGGGCACCCCTGCCTCGGTGCGCGAGATCGAGGACGCCCTCGAAAAGATGGGTGCCGAGGTCGAGGCCCTCAAGGAATCTGGCCAGTTGATCGTGCAAACCGACCGCGAACCATTCCTGGTAGGCAAGCGTTTCGACCCCTATCACTTGCTCTCAACGCACAACACCTTCATCGCCCAGGCCCACCGCGACGGCTGGCGTGGGGTGCGCATCTCCATTGATATGACCTGGCTCACGCGCGACGTCGCCACCCCCGAACAGATCCTCAAGTATGAAGCCGCCTCCGACGCCGTCTTCACCTTTCAGAATGCCCCCATCATCGCCCTGATGCACTATGATTACTCGAAGCTCCCCGGCGCGCTGGTGGTCGAATTGCTGAAGCTGCACCCCATCGCGGTCGTCGGCAAGTACATCAAGCGCAACCCCTACTACCTCAACTCCGAGCAATACCTGCTCAAGATTCTGCGGGCCAACCGCGAGCGTACCAACACCGGTGCCCGCGCTGTTGGCGACGACGGCTCGCACCGCCGCTAGGTCGCGGTTGTTTCTAGCCGTTGTGCCCACTACTCCCCCCCGAGTAGTGGGCACAACGTCGTGAGAGCGCAGTTGGCAAGGCTGGCGGACGGGTAGCGCAAGTTCCAGAGGCATTGAGCGGGCAAGGAGCGGGAGCACGTACATAAACTTGCTCCGGAAACCGCGCTATCACGCGCATCACGGCTTAGTTAGACTTCGCGCTCTCGGGCGTATGCTCACCTGCTAGCCCACTCTCTAGCGTGGTGATTAGCCGCGACGCGCCAGATCCGGCACGTTGTAGAAGGCCGACCAGCCCGCGTAACGCGCGATGTCCCCCAGATCTTGCTCGATGGCGAGGAGGCGATTATACTTCGCCACGCGCTCTGAGCGGGCCGGGGCACCGGTCTTGATCTGGCCCGCGTTGGTGCCGACCACGAGATCCGCGATGGTGGTGTCCTCCGTTTCGCCCGAGCGGTGCGAGACGACGGCGGCGTAGCGGGCGCGCTTCGCCATCTCGATGGAGGCGAGCGTCTCGCTGAGGGTGCCGATCTGGTTCAACTTCACCAGGATGGCGTTGGCGGTGTCGCTGTCGATGCCACGTCGCAGCCGCGCGGTGTTGGTGACGAAAAGGTCGTCGCCAACCAATTGCACTCGCTTACCCAGCCGTTCCGTCAGCAAGCTCCAGCCGTCCCAGTCATCCTCGGCCAGGCCGTCCTCGATGGAGATGATGGGGTACTCACCGACCCATTGCTCATAGAGGCTGACCATCTCGGCGGCGGCGAGGGTGCGGCCCTCGCGTGCCAGCACGTAGTTGCCGCCCTGGTACAGCTCGGTCGCCGCCACATCCATCCCCAGGAAGATGTCGCGTCCGGCGGTGTAGCCCGCCGCGCCAATGGCCGTGACGATGGTTTCCAGCGCGTCGCGGTTCGAGTCGAGCGATGGGGCAAAGCCGCCCTCGTCGCCCACGTTCGTGTTTTTGTTGCGGTCGTGCAGCACCTTTTTCAGCGCCTGATAGACCTCCACGCACATGCGCGTCGCCTCGGCGAAGCTGGCCGCGCCGACGGGCAGCACCATGAATTCCTGGAAGTCGGTCGAGTTTTCGGCATGCTTGCCGCCATTGAGGATGTTCATCATCGGCACGGGCAGGGTCTGGGCTGCGACACCCCCCAGGTAGCGGTAGAGCGGCTGGTGCAGCTCCGCCGCCGCCGCGCGCGCGATGGCCAGCGAGACACCCAGGATGGCGTTAGCCCCCAGATTCGACTTATTCGGTGTGCCATCGAGTTCCAGCAAAATGGCATCCAGCAAGGTTTGCTGTTGGGCATCGATGCCCGTCAGTCGCTCTTGGATGGTCGAGTTGACGTTCGCGACAGCGGTGAGGACGCCCTTGCCGCCATAGCGTTTGGCATCGCCGTCGCGCAGTTCCACGGCCTCGTGCGCGCCCGTGCTGGCACCCGAGGGCACCAGTGCCGTGCCCTCCGCGCCGCCGAGCAGTGCCACCGTCACCTCGACGGTGGGGTTGCCGCGCGAATCTAGCACCTCGCGCCCATACACCGATTCGATCAGGGTACTATCCGACATGGTTCTCATCCTTCTTTCGCTTGCGCCGGGCCATCACGGCCAAACAGCGTGCCCTTCCCATTATGCAACACGGCGCGAAAAAGCGGGAAGCCGTTCCCACGTGCGGGAACGGCTTCTCAGATAGGGATCAGGCGAATGCTAGTTGGCGTCCACCACGCGCGAGGCACCGGGGTTGCGGATGATGGGAGACTTGCCGGTGCGGCTGGCGGAGGGCGACCCGCCAATGCCGGTGCCATTGAAGCTGCGCGAGCCATCGTCTGGCGGCGAAGTGAGGATGTTGAGGCTCTGACGCAACGTGTCGAGGTCGCGCAAGAAGCACGCGACGGACGAGGCGGCGGAGCCACGGCTGCGCGCGTTTTCGAAGCGTTGGCGCTGCGCCTCGCCAGCGGTGGCGGCGGCACGGGCCATTCGGTCGTTGGTGCGGGCGGCGTAGCTGTCGCTGTAGATCTCGTCCCAGCCGTTCCAGCGCCCGCGCAGGGGCTTCCAGCCAAGTTGCGAATCACTGACGGCGCGCCACTTCTCTTCGGTGAAGGTGATCCAGTCGAAGATCAGTTGCTCATACATCTGCATCGCTTGCTGGTTGCGCTCGATCTCAGCGTAATAGTCGGCCTGGGCGGCGGTGTTGTTTTGCCGCGCGGGCTGCTGATCATAGGTGTAGTCAAAGGCAGGGGCCTGGTTGAAGGCGGGGCGCTGCATGGCGGGCATCATGCGCCCGATCTGCGCCTCTTGCATGCCGCCATCCTCGGTCATGAACATGTCGGGGTGCAAGCCACCAACGATGATCTCTTCGGTGCCGAGCGCGTCGAGCAACCGCCAGGCCAGGCGCGGATGCCGCGCGACCCACCAGCCCTTGCGCGCCAGGAACCCTAGCGAGAAGATGGTGTTGACAAAGAACCAGACAGCGGATTTGACGGCGATCCATGCCAGCACGAAGAAGATGGCGATGGTCGCCAGCGATTGTTTGGGCTGCGAAATATAGTAGACCACGGACAATACGATGGCGACCGTAAAACTGGGATCGCGCAGGGGATTGATGAGGTCGAGGAGCCGTGCAGGCAGACTCTTGCGCACGCGAGGTTGAGCACTAGCCATGCCACCCTCCCTTTCTCGTTCGGTGTAGCGCATGGGCAACGGTACCGCTGGGGGCACCCGTCGAGGGATTATTCAAGAAACGTCTCACACACCATAGCACGGGCGACGCATTCTGACAACCCTCATTTTTCCCCTAGGACTTTCGGCATTTCACCGCTTATTTGGTCGCTCATGCGCCAGAGGGCCGCACCGGTGAGCAACAGGGCATAGAAAGGTAGCGCGAAGACGAATATCCCCGCTGGCCACGCGAGGAGGCGTGGCAGGGGCAACAGCAGACGCAACCCCACGGCGTTGAGCTCCGTCAGGCCGATGGCGACAACGACCAGCCAGGCGGCGGGCGTCATCTGGCGTGCCCGCGCCGCGCCGACTAGCACGACCAGCCACGGCAGCACGAGGACGGTGAAATAGTGCGGCCAGGCCAACGGCGATACCAGCAGCATCGCGGGGATGGCCAGCAGCCAGGTCGCGTCGTCGCGCGCGTCGCCGAGCGGAAGCGACCGCCCCTGCCAGCCACGCCACACCAGCGCCGCCAGCATCGCCACCGCCCCCAACGCGAAGAGCGGCCCCACGAGAGAGGCCGCCGCCAGTGCCGGATGGATGGTGTTGCTGCCGACGAAAGCCGTCCCTAACCAACCGCGCCAGGAAACGTTATGGGCATCATTCACCCATTCCGCACTGGCCCCTGGGGCCTCGATGAAAAGATAACGCAGATAGCTCGGCACGCCGAAAAGCGGCAAGGTCAGCAACGTGAGGACACCGCCCGTAATGACACCGCCGCGCGCCACGCGCCATTCGCGCCGCAACAGGGGGTAAACGAAGAGCAGCACCGGGTAGACGCGGATGAGCGTCGCCAACGCCAGCCACGCCCCCGCCCAGTCCCCCTGCCCACGCCGTCGCGCCCGCCAGGCCAGCACCAGCAGCAGCAGCACGAGGGGGCCGATCTGTGCCTCTAGCCAGGTGTCGAGCAGCGGCGACCACACGACGAGCGTGCCCAGGCCGACGGCCAACCAACGCGCATCGATCTGCGGGTGCAATGCGTCCCATGCCAGCCACAGCGCGCCACCCAGTGCCGCCAGCATCAGCAGATCCCAAACAAAGGCGGCGGCACTGATGGGCAGCCACGCGAGCGGCACGACCAAAAGCAGCGCCAGTGGCGGATGCGGCGAATGGTGCAGGTCGCCACACGAGGCGAAGGGCGCATAGGGATCTTGCCCGTGCAACAATCGTTGGGCATCGATGAAGTCGCGACACAGGTCGCCGCCATTCGGCGCGGACGCGGTGAAGCGGCTGAGCGCGATGACCACGACCTCCGCCACCACGAAAGCGCCGAAAAGCCACACCCCCGTGCGCCGCGCCGCGAAAGCCCGTGCATCAGCCCAGCGTAACATCGGCAACGCCCCCTTCATGGCCCATCAGGGGGCCACCCGCATCGCGCACCAGCCAAGCAGCCACCACTATGCGCGATGCGCTGTCAGCGACCTCACTTCGAGGAATATGCTGGCCAGACCGCGCCCTCGGCGATCAGTTTGGGGGTGCCGCCGTTGGCATCGCCAACCATGAGGGCTGCACGTGGGGTGGCGTCGGCGGTCGAGATCGACAGTTCGTCCCACACCAGATGTTGCCCATCGGGCGAGGGCAGGGGAGCCGCCTCGCTCTTCTGGGTGTCGCCGCTGGGGATGCCCGCGATCAATTGATGCGGATTCGCGCCGTCCGCACCGATGAGCCAGATGCTCTCGCCGCGCATGAAATACAGTGATTTGCCATCGCTCGACCAACGCGGCGCGCCCAGGCGCGGGGCGAACTTTGGCGGCGTGTCGGTGTCGCTATAGATGCTCTTGCCGCCGCTACCATCCGCCGCATAGACCAGCAAATCGTCTTGTTTCGAGTTGGACTGGGTCGCGACGAGATGCTGCCCATCAGGTGCAAAGAGCGCCTGCACGACGTTATTCGTGGTGGGGTCGGAAATGGGCGCGAGCAAGTGCGCGTTGCCGCTGCGATCGACGATCTGCACTTGGGTGCCGCAACTGCCCGCGTCGAGCGTCACACGCTGCCCATCTGGCGACCAGTCGAACGTAGCGCGCAGCCCCTGGCCGGTAGCGCCATAGACGGCGTGTTCGACCTCGCTCCCCAACGGGCCGCCGCGCGAATCCGAGGAACATTGGGCGTTGCCTGGGGCGGGTAAGATGATCGCACCCGCCTTCGCCCCGCTGCTGACGACCAGCAGCACCACGGCGTAGCGCGGCTTTTGATTCGTGCCATCACCTACCGCATCGGGGTTGCCCAGATAGGCGACCTGCTTACCATCGGCTGACCACAACACCCGCCCAAAGGCGAGCGGGCTGACCGGATGGATCGTCTGCTGCACCAACCCCTGCCGATCAAAGATATAGATGTCTTTCGTCGCCTGGCTGCTGGCGTCGGGGCCAAAGAGCGCGACGCTC
>JBBQSR010000119.1:0-9230 GCA_038234855.1 Ktedonobacterales bacterium
AGCAAGGCAAATTTCGCCACCTCGGACGGTGTTTTCTGTGCCATTGGCTGGTTCCTTTCGCGGGCACGCAGCCCCGATGCTGAATCGCGTTCGCGACCATGCCACCAGCATAGCAGAAACCACGCGACTTGCCAACGGGCAAACCGCGCGGTTCCTGGGAATGTGAGGGAATCCCCCTACTTCGTGGGGTCTTGACGGGTATCCTGCGCCAGCGCACTGGCCACCGCCGGATGCTCCGCCGCCTGCTTGGCGGTCTGGGCGTTGCGCTCCGCCTGGCTCTTGCCCTGGCCGCGCACCAGCAGCAGCATGATGCCCGACCAAGGCACCAACAAAATGAAGGCCCCCCCAAGCATGCAAAGGAGGAGATATCCGATATCCATAGCCGTGTACCCCTTGTGCGTTTTCGTCGGCGTCGCGCGTGCCCCAGCGTGGCGAAATGGCGACGCGCCTGCTGTTCTATAGTATGCCATATGCGACCAACCGTGTCATGGGTCTCACACACGTCGTGCCAATGCGACACGGGCGGTCCTGGCGACGCGGCAACGGGAATGCGCATGAGATACAATAAGAAAGACAGTGAGTGCCACCAGCAAACAGGAAGGCAAGGCATTTTATGAAGGATGTCCTCACATCGCCGCATCCCCACGAGGGTGAAGCCATGGCGAACGCATCGGCACGGATGCCCCTGACCCAGCGAGGGCTATCCGTGGTGCTGCCAGCCTGGAATGAAGCGGCGAACATCCGCACGACGACCGAGGGCGTG
Organism: Ktedonobacterales bacterium; assembly: GCA_038234855.1. Lineage (GTDB taxonomy): Bacteria > Chloroflexota > Ktedonobacteria > Ktedonobacterales > JACDGC01 > JACDGC01. The sequence goes on from JBBQSR010000119.1 coordinate 764, forward strand.
GTCGCCACGCTCAGCCAACTCGCGCCGCACTTCGAGGTCATCATCGTGGATGATGGCAGCAAAGATGAGACTGGGGCTATTGCTGACGCCCTCGCCGCTGCGGATGCCCGCGTGCGCGTCATCCACCATCCGGTGAACCAGGGCTATGGCGCGGCGGTGATCTCGGGCTTCGACGCGGCGGCGAAAGAACTGCTCTTTTTCATGGATTCAGATGGGCAGTTCGACATCAACGATATCGCGCTGCTCATCACGGCCTTCGAGCGGGGCGAGGCGGATGTCATCCTCGGCTATCGCGAGCATCGGCAAGACGCCCCCATGCGCATCCTCAACGCCTGGGCGTGGAAGCAATTGGTGTCGTTCCTCTTTGGCCTGGGAGTGCGCGACATCGATTGCGCCTTTAAGCTGATGCCAACGCGGTTGGTGCAGATCGCCGATGTGCACGCGCGCGGCGCGATGGTCAACACCGAACTGCTGGCGAAATTCGTGCGGATGGGCATCACGATGGAGCAGGTGCCGGTCGGCCACTACCCCCGCCGCGCGGGCAAGGCGACGGGCGCGAATGTGCGCGTCATCCTCAACGCCTTCCGCGAACTCTTTCGCCTGGCCGCCAAGCTGCGCACCTGGTCGCCCCCCCCCGACGCGGAGTATTAGCGCATGGTTCATGGATGTGGCAACGGGGACCAGCGGCAGGCGAGGGGGCTGGCGGTAAAAACCGCGCCTGCCGTCCTCACCCCACCCGCTACCACCGTCTCGCCGCATGCAGTTTCCAGGGCAGATGCCAAGGAAAGCGCGGCAACTTCCGCGCGTTATGGAAAATAGTCCCAGCAGCGGCCACTCTGGCATGCTGCAACGTTGCATAGCTTGACACTACATGTGTGGGGGGCGATAATCAATGGGAGCATGCCCACACAGCAGTACTCTCACAGCGACCACAACTGCCTTTTCATGCGATTTCACGGGGTGTTGATCTTGCCAGCGATCAACAAGGAGCATTCGCATGGCAACCGCCGAGCTTTTCATGGATTCGTTTCACACGCTCTTAGCGCAGTGCGCGGAATATATGGAAAGCAGCGCGCTCGAAACGGTGCGCCGCGCCTACGCCGTGGCGGAGCGCGCCCATCACGGCGTGCGGCGCGATGCCGGTGAACCCTATATCGAGCATCCGCTGGCGGTCGCGCAATGGCTGGCCGACCGCCGCGTGATGGTCGACTGCGTGACGGCAGCGCTGCTGCACGACGTGGTCGAGGACACCCCCGTCTCGCTGCAACGGCTGCAACACCAGTTCGGCCCGGTCGTCGCGCAGTTGGTCGACGGCGTCACCAAGTTCGAGGTGCTCGAAGACCCCAACGCGGGCGACGAGCTTGCACGTAAACGCGACCGCAAGCGTCGCCAACAGGCCGAAACCTTCCACAAGCTCCTCGTGGCGATGATGGAAGATCCGCGCACCGTCCTCATCAAGATCGCGGATCGGCTGCACAACCTGCGCACCCTGGGCGCGGTGTCACCCGAGCGCCAGGCCGCCAAGGCGCGCGAAACGCTGGAGATCTACGTCCCCCTCGCCTCGCGCCTGGGGATGGGCGAAGCGAAATATGAACTGGAAGATCTGGTGCTGCGCTACACCGATCCGCGCCGCCATGCCTGGCTGAGCGGCCTCATCGCCAACAAACGCGACGAGGACCGCGAGCGCACCCAGACGACCGTCCGCGCGCTGGAACGCGTGCTGCTGCACCACGGCTTGCTGGCAGAGGTGCGCCCCCACGTGAAGCACCTGTACAGCGTCCACCGCCGCATGCTGGAAACCGGCGACGAGACGCTGGATGAGATGGCCGACTTCATCACCTACACCGTCTTGGTGCCCCAGGCCTTCGACTGCTACGACGCCATGAACGCCCTGCACAGCCAATGGCATCAGATCGACCGGCGCTTGCGCGACTACATCGCGCGGCCCAAGCTGAATGGTTATGAAGCGATCCACACGACCCTTTTCGGCATGCTCGACTATCCCGATCCCTTCGACGTGCACATCCGCTCGTTCGCCATGCAAGACATCGCGGACAATGGGCCGGTGCTGGTGGCGGCGCGCCACACGTCGGGCGGCTGGCGGGCGCGGGTGCAGGGGCTAGAGTGGCTGACGCAGGTGCAGGCGTGGCAACACGAGCTGGCGCTGCCCGCGACCGAATTGGTGGCGGCGGTGCAGGGCGACCTTTTTCGCGACCAGATCTTCATCTTCACGCCGCGCGGCGAGATCAAAGATGTAGCACGCGGGTCGACCGTGCTCGACTTTGCCTATCGGCTGCACAGCGACCTGGGCGAACGCTGCTCGGGCGCGAAGGTGACGGGGCGCGACGGCGTCATGCGGCTAGAGGGGCACAACTACATCTTGCAGGACCGCGACATGGTGCAGGTGCTGTCGCAAGACGACACCCACCCCACGGCGGCCTGGCTGCGCGCCGCCCACACCCACCACGCGCGCGACGCCATCAGCCACTATCTGCACGCCCACAACCTGCCCACCGAGGAAGCGGAGGAGGATGGCAACTACCCGGATGTCACCGAGCAGATGGCCTCGGTGCGGCTCGGATATTGCTGCGAACCGATGCCAGAGGATCGCTTGATCGGCGTCGTCGCGGGGCAGCGCATGGTCGTGCATCGCCAGGAATGTCGCCACGCTCAGGAAGCGATGGCCGCGCCCCTGAGCGTAAGCAACGGCCACAACGGCGACACCCCCGAGCGCGGGGCACGGCAATGGTTCCGCGTGCGCTGGGAGACGGTGCACCCCGACCGCTTCCGCGTGTCGCTGCTGCTGACGGGGATGGATCGCAATAATCTCATGCGCGACATCACAGCGGTCCTGGCGCGCTATGATCTCAATATCGTGAATCTGGGCGCGCTCAGCATCAGCACGCGCTATAAAGCGATCATTCGCATCACCGTGGATGTCAAGCGGCCCGAACATCTGCGACAGGCCATCCAGCGGCTGCGCAATGTGGAAGGCATCGTCAACGTCGAACGGCGACAACGCGTGCCACCCGCCGCCGCCACCCAACCATAGGGGTAAAAGTATGATCTCACCGTTATCTGACTCATCTGAGGGTGCCGCCAGCGTCGCGCCAGCAGTGCGCGGCCTGTTGCCGCTGCCATCGGGGCTGATGGAGCGGCTGCACCGCGCGCTGCACAGCTATCTGCCGGTGTCGGACCAGACGTTGATCGATGAGGTGTGTTCGTTCATCGCGCAGTACGCGACCGACGAGGCGCAGGTGCGCGACATCCTGAATGTCAGCATCATCCTGGGCGACATGCACATCGACGCGACGGGCATCACCGCCGGGATGATCCAGCACGTCGCGGTCGACCCCGAGAAGCACGCGGTCATCGCCGAACTGGGGCGGCGCGTCACCGACGAATTCGGCGCGGATGTCTACTATCTGCTGGAAAACGTGGCGCACTTCTCGGCCATCGAGGCGCAGCGTCGCAACAAGCATTTCACCAGCACCCCCCGCAAGCGCGAGAGCACCGAGCAGGCCCGCCACGCGCAACTAGAAAAGGTGCGCAAGATGTTCGTGGCGATGGGCGACGACCCGCGCATCGTCGTCTTTAAGCTGGCTGACCACCTGGCCCAAATGCGCCAGCGCGCCATGCCCCCCGACGACCTGTTGCTGCTGGCCGAGGAGTCGCGCGACATCTACGCGCCACTGGCCGGGCGGCTGGGCATGGGCCGCGTCGAGGCCGAGCTAGACGACCTGGCCTTCGCCATCGTGCAGCCCGAGGACTTTCGCCGCGTCACCAATCTGGTCGAGCAGGTGCGCCAAGAGCAAAAGGGCTACATCGACCGTGTCTGCCAGATGCTGCGCGACGAGGGGGCCAAGATCGACATCATCGCCGATGTGGCGGGCCGCTACAAACACATCTGGAGCATCTATCGCAAACTGGCGCGCAACGGCTGGGACATCCACGAGGTCTACGACCTCATCGCCTTTCGCGTCATCGTGCCGACCGTGGGTGAGTGCTATTCGATGCTGGGCCAGGTGCACGGCCTGTGGAAGCCCAAAGAAGACCGCATCAAAGATTTCATCGCGCATCGCAAAGCCAACGGCTACCAATCGCTGCACACTACCGTCTTTTGCCTGGACATGCGGCTGGCCGAGATCCAGATCCGCACGCCCGAGATGCACCAGCACGCGGAATATGGTGCGGCGATGCACTGGTATTACAAAGATGTCGGCGACAACGCGACGCTCGACAAACGCCTGGCCCCATGGGTCAAGCAGATTCGCGAGTGGAAAAACGACCTGCAACAGCGCGACGACGGCGACGCCGCCACCACCATCGCCGCGCCCGACGCCGCCACGCAGCAAGAGCGCATCTTCGTCTTCACCCCCCATGGCGATGTGAAGGATCTGCCGCGCGGCTCGACGCCCGTCGATTTCGCGTACCAGATCCATTCGGATCTGGGGCAGCACTGCGCGGGGGCGCGCATCATCATCACCGGCCAGCAGGTGACGAAGCGCATGGTGCCGCTGGACTATCGGCTAGACAACGGGCAGATCGTCGAGATCATCACGCGGCGCGACGCCCACCCCACACGCGACTGGCTGAAATTCGCGCGCACGCATGCCGCGCGCAGCCACATCAACCGCTATCTGAAGCTGCACGAGCGCGACATCTACATCACCGTGGGCCGCGAACGGCTCGACGCCGAACTGCGCCGCGCCAGCCTGGGCACTCTCGACGCCCTGAGCGAAGACGTGCTGCACATCCTCACCACGCAACTCGACTACGAGAAGCCCGAGGAACTCTTCGCCGATATCGGGGGCGACACGCTGCGCACCTCGGCGGTGATTCAGGCGCTGCAAGCGCATCTGCGGACCATCGCGCCCGCCATCCCCGTGCCCGCCACCACCGAGGAGCCACGGCCCCAGACGCAGTCGCTGCCCACCACCGACGCGGTGCTGAATATCGCGGGCGTCGGCGGCCTGTTGGCGCGGCTGGCGAATTGCTGCCATCCGCTGCCGGGCGACCCGATCATTGGCTTCATCAGCCGGGGGCGGGGCATCGTCATCCACCACACGCATTGCCGCAGCCTGCACCGTCAGCGCGAACGCGAGGCCGAACGGCTGATCGGCGTCGACTGGGCACAGATGCGGCTGAACCGCTATGACGCGCCCATCGTCGTCTTTGCCCACGACCGCACGGGCTTGGTGCGCGACATCACCCAGCAGGTCAGCGAGATGAAGCTGAACATGCAATCGGTCGGCAGCGTCACCAACCGCAAGGGGCAGGCGACCGTCTCACTGACCCTGCAACTGCACATCAACACCGACAAACGCCTGGAAGAGCGCCCCCACGCCGAGGTCGTCCGCCAATCGCTCGATGAAGCCATGCGCCGCTTCCGCACAATCAAGGACGTGACCGAGGTGCAGCGCGACACGCACACCCTGCTGCCCGACGGTATCACGCTGCCCCTGCCGACGGGGTAGGGGAGGGAGATCGCTCAGATGCGCAGCCCACAACCACCCCTCATGGATCTGCAAACCTATCATGGCTACTGCGCCGCCGCCAAACGGCTACGCCAGATGATGATGCGCCATGAACATGACCTCTGGCGAATACGTCACACGCCCCCACTCGATCAGATAAAAATGGACGCGATACGTGGGCATCTCGCTCATATCTATCGGATGTTTCAAGATATCCACGATCAAGTTCGTGCTTACGCGGCACGCCATCGACAGCCGCTATAAGATGCGTGAAGAAGCTCGCTCCGGTGCGCTGCTGGTGATCGCACTTGTAATCGCTACAGCCGCTCTTCCAGCATGACCGCGACAGCGTCGCCCGCCTCTTTGCCGAGCGCCTTACGGATGTCCTCTTTTACGGGCAGTTTGTGGGTGCCGTCGCCCATCGCCATGAAGGCGCTGCGGAAAGGGTGGCCATCCATCGTGCCGCGCACCTTGACGAGGCCGCGCGTGCCGAAAAACGCGGCGGAGTCAGGCATGACCACATAGGTCCAGCCACCCTTGCTGGGACTTTTTTGCAGAGTCGCCGTAAACGCTTTGTTCAGCATCACACGCTGCCCCTTTTGGTGGAGCGCCACAGATGACGTGTCGCCCATGGTATTGGCTCATTATCGGGGCACGCGCTGCGCCGCGTCAAGAGCGGAGTGCCTTTCTTTTTCGCGAGCACTGCGCTAGAATGGTTCTTGTCCTGACCAGGGACACCGACCGTGCTTTCATCACACAGCATAGGAGTCATACATCGTGCAGCCAGCCCCAGCCAACATCGTCTACTATCCGCGCACGTCGCGCCTGTGGCTCGCCCTCGGCGCGGGCGTCGTGCTCGAAGCCATCTTCGCCTGGATCATCCTGCGCCACAATGTCGTGAAATTCGAGTGGTACCTGCCTGCCCTCGCGTATGTCGGCGTGCCAGGCATCTTCTTGGTCATGCTCTATTGGGCGTTTCGCCTCATTCGCCGCCAGCCGATGTTCGCCATCACACCCGAGGGATTGGTGGATACCTCGTCCTTCGTCGGCGCGGGACTCATCCACTGGAACGAGATCGCGCAGATCACCCTGCGACAGAGCCAGGAAGGGGCGAAGATGAAATATCTGGTGGTCGTGCCGCACGACATCGCGCCCATCCTGGCGCGCCAACGTAACGCGCTGGCGAAGCTGAATGAGCGCACGGGGGGCGATGTCATCGAGGTCGGCCAGCTCGCCCTGCCACTGTCGGTCGAGCAACTGCAAGCGGCCATCCAGCAATATTACACCGCGAATGTCGCGCCGCGCGGCGGCGCCTTCATCGCCTTCACACCAAAAATGCAGGAGGTGAAGGCGTAAGCGTCAGATTTCCCCATGGCACGTTTCGCTGTCCCCTGTGTCGCTCGGTGCGCACGGGGGAAGCGGGCAGAAGTGCGCGATTATGCCGGCGCTCAACATATGTCGAAAATGCACGGATATCACCAGCAAAATAGCAAAATACGAATTGTTCAGGTTGCCTAGCAGGAAAAATAGTGTAAAATGATGCCGGAGTGCGCGTAGGATGTAGCACTTTGTTCACGGAAGAATTAACGGAAGGATTAAAAGAGCATGTCTTCCCCAGTTTATCGCGTATTGGTTGTCGAAGATGATGAAGACCTGATTGACCTCTTAGCCCGATCCCTCACCAACATCGGGCATTTCACAGTGACCGTTGCGACCGATGGTGCCGCCGGGCTAGAGCAGTACTACGTTGATCGGCCCGATTGCATGGTGATCGATGTCGTCATGCCCCAGGTCAATGGCACGCAATTGGTGCGGGCACTGCGGGGCGACCCCGAGACGGCAAACGTTCCTATCGTCATGTTGACTGCCCTCGCGACCGAGCGGGCACAGTTCATTGGCATGGCCTCTGGCGCGGATAGCTACCTCACCAAACCGATCACGCCCCAGGCACTCGCGCTCGCCGTCCACGAGGCCATCGCCCGCTCCGAGGCGGACCGCGTGGCCTCCCAACTGGCCCTCGCCGATGGGACGCTAGAGGAGATGGGCAACGATGAGTGACGCCACCCTGACCGCCGGCCCCAGCCCACTGCTCTATGACCAGCAACGGCGCTTGCAGGCCACTGGGCGCATCGCCCTGCTCGTCGGGGTCATCTTGCTCGCATTCATCTCGACCCTGACGGTGTATATCGCCCGTAGCGCCATCTCGCCGGACCGCTATGCCCTCGCCTTTATTTTAGATGGCGTGTTGGTGGGGTGTGTCGCCCTCTTTGGCGTGGGGGCCTATGCCAGCCAACGGCGCATCGAGGGCGTCGCCGAGGGGGCCACCATCCTCGCCATCAATCTGGGGATCATCACCTTCGATGTCTTGTGGGTCTTTCCACTGGGTAATGGGCTAGACCCCATCATCTTGGTCGCCTTCGCCGTGGCGGGCGTCGTCATCGGCATCACCGGCGTGCTAGGGCGCGCCTGGATGACCCTCGTCGCCACGGTGGTCATGAACATCCTGACCGTTTATCTGGCTTTATTCGGCCCCGTCAACACGACCTTTGCAGAGTTGTGGCGGCAAGAGCGTGCCCTCGTCGTGCCCCTGGCCGTGCTGGAACAATGGGCGATGGCGGGGATCATTCTGACGCTCAGCGGCATCTATCAGCGCACCGTCGCAGATGTCACCCGCGCCTATGACCAAGCGCGGCGGCTCGACGTGGTCAAGGACCAATTCATCACACATGTCAACCACGAGCTACGGACGCCCATCATGGCGCTGCATGGCTATGTGGAGTATAGCCTGACGCTCTGGTCCACCATCAGCGACGCCGAACTCGAAGAAGTGTTGCAGCGGGCGTCGCGCACCGGCTATCGGCTGGTCGACTTGCTCAACAGCATCCTCGACGTTCGGCGCATCGATGCTGATGCGCCGTTCGTGAGCGAGGCCGTCCCCGTTGAGGAGGCCATCACCACCGCCCTGCAACTAATGGACCCCCGCATCGCCG
>JBBQSR010000120.1:0-9210 GCA_038234855.1 Ktedonobacterales bacterium
CCGACCTGCTCGCGGATGACGGCGCGTTCGTCGCCCGGCTGCCCCTCAGCGACCTCGTGGATGGCACGCTGCGCCTGAGTTATGGCAGCCAGACCTTGCCGCCTTCCCCCGTCCGCCCCGCGCAGGGGCTGCCCACGGACCCCGAGATCGACGCCATCCTCGATGGTCTGCATGCGACGCTGGCGGATTGGCTGGGCGCTTTCCCCCCGCTACCGCTGACGCCCGCGCTGCCCACGACGCGCGCGGCGGCCACGCGAATCGCGCCGGAAGGCGAGGGCGCGGCCTTTGCGCTGTGCTTCCCCGAGGACGCGGCAGATGCCCCCGTGCCCCTGCTGTTGGATGCCGCGCACAACACCGCCATCTTGCTCAACTCAGCGGCCATCGAGGCCGCCTTCGCCGCCGCTGTCGCGCCACGGCTGGCCGCGCTGCTGGCCCCGCCATGGCAGATGATCAGCCTCACCGCGACCTGCGCGCAAGATCGGCTGTGGTTCGCGGCCCAGGCGCAGCAGCATGACGCCGCCGGGGCCGTCTTTTCCGCCAGCATCGAGGCCATCCCCTATCTAGAGGGGCACACGGTACGGCTGACGGTCGAGGCCGTCACGGTCGGCAGCCTCGTCGGGCAAGAGGTCGCCGCCGAACGGTTCGTCACCGCTTTGGCCGCGCCGCGCTTCGTGCAGGGGGTCGAGGCCGCGCTGGGCGAGGCCATCCGGGCGGCCACCAGCGGGCCGCTCGGCCCCGCAAGCGATACCCTGACCTGGCAGTGGGGGGCGGCGACCGCGCCCCTCACCTTCACGGCGGCGCGCCTGACCATCGGCGAAGGGTGGCTGACGCTCGGCGGCACATTGCCCGTCGCCACCATCAGCGAGGACCTCCCCGAACTTTTGGCCGTCGATCTGCACGTTGGGGGCACGGTCGAGCCGCTGGATGACGGGCAGATCATGCGCGTCACGGTGGTGGCCGCGCCGCTGACGCCCGTCACCCACCCCACCGATTTCGCGTGGTGGAACGTCGCCACCCCCCAAACGCTGCTGCTGGAACATGCCGCCAGCCTGGCGGTCGAGCTGCGCGTGGCAGAGGGCGATCCGCACGACACCCTGCCGCGCCATCTGCGCATGCGGCCCCTGCCCGTGGGCGTCACCACCGTCCGCGCCGCCCTGCTCGATGCCTTTGGCCGCGTTGCCCTGGCCGAACACGAGATCGACCTGCGCGACCTGCCAGCGGAGGCCCCCGCCACGCTGAATCTCGCCGCCGCCGCCGCGCCCAGCGTGACGAGCGCGCGTACCATCCTGACGCCCGCCGGAGGGGCGGCGGTGGGGCCACCCACGCCGACGCTTTCCGACATCCCCACGCGCTCCGCGACGGCCTATACCCCCAGTGTGCGGCAGCAACAGGCGCGGTCGTCGCTGATGGGCATGCTGGCAGGAGGGCTGGCGGTCTTTGCCCTGGTGACGATCATCGCGGCGGTCGTCTTGACACGCACCATCCAGGCGCAGGGGCAGGTACCGTTGCCGACGGCGACGGCCCTCCCGACCGGCGTCACCATGCTGCCCCAGGCGACGGCGACGCCCCGCCCCGGCGTGACGACCACGCCCGTGCCCGAGCATTACGGCAAATTCTCTCCCGCGCCCAGCCCGCTCAGTTTCGCGTGCAGCGGGGGGCACGCGCCGCCGCAGACGCTGACGCTGACGAACAGCGGCACCGCCACCGTCGGTTGGCAGGTGACGGTGTATGGCAACATCACCACGGGGACGGTTATTCAGCCGTGGGCCACCGTCGCGCCGATGAGCGGCACGCTGGCGGCGGGGCAAGCGACCACGCTCACCGTCACGGCGGCGGATGCCTTTTGCGGCGCGGCGAATGGCGATCAGTATCTGATGCAGTTCGCGCCCACCAGCGGCTCGGCGGTGCCGGTGAATGTGCACGGCACCCATTCATGAAAGGCGAGGCTTGCCCATGGCCCCCACCGATGACCTGCCCTATGTCGAATTGACGCGCGACCCGCTCGACCCCGCCGCGCTAGAGGACCGGGTGCGCCACGCGGGGGCGGGCGCGCTCGTCACCTTTGCGGGGGTCGTGCGCGACCACGCGCGGGGCCACGCGGTGACGGCGCTGGAATACGAAGCCTATGTCGAGATGGCTGAGGCGCAGTTGCGCGCCATCGCCACCGACGCCGCCGCGCGGTGGGGCACGCGCGCCATCGCTGTGGCTCACCGCTTTGGTCGCATGGTGGTCGGCGACACCAGCGTCATCATCGTGGTCGCCAGCGCGCATCGCGGCGACGCCTTCGACGCCTGTCGCGCCATCATCGACACCATCAAGACGACTGTGCCGATCTGGAAGAAAGAGTTTGGCCCCGACGGCGCGGAATGGGTGGAGGGCTGAGCGCCAGGAACTCCTATGCCATTCGACAGGCGTGCCGATCTTTGCTATAGTGGGAACCATCGGGGCCTGGTGGCTCGCTTCACCCCATGGCGGCAGCGGAGCCAGCACACCAGTGCCCGCTCTCGGCACCATTGAGCAAGCAGGAGTCTGGAATTATGCCATCACAGCGGTACGCGGACGAATGGGATGACGACGGGCACGCGCGTGGCGACAGCCTGAGCGATACCGGCTATGACGACGACCTGGCGTCGCGGGCGCTGGCACAGGCTGACGACCCGCATGACCTGGATCTCTATGATGAAGCGGACGATGACGACGAGGCGGACGCCCTCTTCATCATTCCCGGTGGGGGGCTGGCACCCCGCGCCACCCTCAAGCGCCGCAAGCGCCCGCTGACCTTGCAGGTCGTGATGGGCGCGATGGTGGTGTGCGTCATCATCGGGGCACTTTTCACCGTCGTCCCCATCGATGCCGCCACGGGTGACGCCACGAACCCCATCAGTGCGCTGGCCAACGCCGTCAATTTGAGCAACAGCGCGGCATTTTTCACCTATCGTGCCCAACCCGGCGATACCTTTGACAGCATCGCCAGCAAGTTCAACGTGAAACAAGGCGGCATCTTCAAGCTCAATAAGCTCCAGGCCGATCAGTCGTGCCTGGTGGGCGCGCTCTATAAGATCCCCACGGACCCGACCTTTGGCAAAGACTTCACCCCCCCGCTGCCGCCTGGCATGAGCGGCGCGGGCTATGGGCTGCCCGCCGTCAACATCACGCCCACTGGCACTCAACTGGGCGCGCAGTGCAACTTTTGCGCCATCGCGGGGATGAGCAACGGCGAGGGGCACAACTGCGTCCTGAACTACACGAACCTCAATTTGATTGGTGATATCACGCAGTACCACCTCGTCATCCCCAATCGTGGTTCGCGTTGGGGGCGTGGCTTCAGCGCCTTTCACAGCGGGGTCGACATCTCGACCGGCACCCTGGGCACGCCCATCATCGCCGCGCAAGACGGCCAGGTTATCTTCAATGATTGGGATCGTGGCGGCGGCGGCAACACCGTCAAGATCAATCACTGCGGAGGGCTGGCGACCTCGTACTCGCACCTCATCAACAACAAGAAGGTGAAGCTCGGCCAAGATGTGCACGCGGGCGACATCATCGGCTATCAGGGCAACACGGGGGAATCCTTCGGCACGCACCTGCATTACATGGTGTGGTGGTACAACATCCCCGTCGACCCCATCTGCGCCTACCCTGCTGGAGTAGACGGCGTGACGCTCGTCAGCGAGGGTGGGTCGTATGGCACCTGTCCACCCACCCTCAGCCACAACACGCGCTGGTGGAGTAACTGAGGCCGGGCGCAAACATTTGGGGCACGCTGCTATCTTGGAATCAGGAGCGCCCCACTGCCCCTCGGGGGTCGGGCCATTTCACCGGATGGAGCCGATGCCATGTCCCCCACCGATCCCCAGTCGCCCACGCTGCCCCCGCACGAGCCGCCCACCGATCCGCGCCAGCGTGCCCTCATTCCCCTGGTCGAGCCGTCTACCTCCCTCGCGGCATCTGGTGCCGACGCGACCCAGCCGCCCGCGCTGCTGTACGTCGACGCGACGGTGCCGACGGAGATCTGCATCATCCCTGGTTCGGGCGAGCCGACGCCGCCGATCTTCGCGCGACGGCAGCGGCGGGTGCGCACGCAGTTCGCCGTCGGCATGGTGATCGTCTGTGGCGTGCTGACGGCGCTGCTGAGCTTCGCGCCCCTCACCCAGGCGGCGGGGCCAAATGAAGGCCCCTTTAAGGCGCTGGCGAATATGGTCGTCGTGCCGACCCCCAAGCCCTACAGCGACTATCGCATCCAAGACGGCGACACGTTGCCCAGCATCGCCGCGCGCTTCAGTGTGGCGCTGGGCGGCCTGTACGAGATGAATAACCTCTACGCCGGACAAGAGGTGCAGACCGGACAACTGCTGCGCATCCCCGTGAACCCGCACTATGGCGAGACGTACCATCCGCCGCCGTTGCCGATGCCGGGGAGCGGCGTGGTCAACATGGGCGGCAACGCGGGCGGGTCGTGCCTCTTTTGCGCCTCGGGTGGCTGGACGAATGGCCCAGGCCGCGCGTGTGCCGCCGCCGCAGCGGAATCCCCGGTGGCCCCCACCCAGTTCGCCCTGGTGAACCCGAACCCTGGTTCGCGGTGGGTACGTGGCTTCACCTGGGACCACAATGGCATCGACACGACCTCCATGCAATATGGCACCCCCATCGTCGCGGCCCAGGTGGGCGTCGTCATCTTCGCCGCGTGGGACCCCTTTGGCGCGGGCTACGCGGTGAAGATCAATCATTGCGGCGGCCTGGCGACGGCGTATGGGCACATGCAACGGCTGCTGGTGCGCGTGGGTGACGCGGTGACTGCTGGGCAAACCATTGGGCTTCAGGGGGCCACCGGCACGGCCACGGGACCGCACCTGCACTTCATGACATGGTGGAACAACATCCCCTTCGATCCGCTGTGCGTCTACCCCGACATCGACGGCGTGACCGCCAGCCAGCACTACGGCGGTTGCCCCACGCCCCACAGCGCGCCGAGTAAATAGCGAGCGTGCTGTGCTGCCCGCGCGAATGGCCCCGTGCGCGCTCGCGCGAGGCCACCGCGCCACCCCGTCCACCCCCGCCGTGACCAATAGTGAGCAAACACTGCTTTATCTATGAACAACGTCTCAGTTACCCAGCCCTGACCTTGGCAACAGGCTCAGCGGAATGCTATAGTAGTAGGCGAAATCGTCCGAAACACCACGTTTGGACGCCCCCATTTTTGATATTCAGGTGAGGACCATTGCATGCAGCCCGACCAGCCGATCACGACGAACATTCCCCATTTTGACGACGTGCTGGGGGGCGGCATCCCACGCGGTGCCATCGCGCTCATCATGGGGGTGCCCGGCTCCGGCAAGACGACGCTCGCCAGCCAGATCGTCTTTGATGCCGCGCGTGCGGGCAAACGCGCGCTGATCATGGCCTCCTTCTCGGAATCGACCGCTACGCTCATATCGCACCTGCGCACCTACACCTTTTTCGATGAGAATCTGTTGGGCGGGCCGATCCAGGTCCTGAGCTTGCGCCAATTGCTCTCCTCGGACCTGACGAAGACGCAAACCGAGATCATCAAGATCGCGCGGCAGCACAAAGTGGAACTGATCATGCTCGACAGCGTGCACAGCATCCACGACCTCTCGGCGGATGCCCAGAGCGTGCGCCAGTTTTTCTATGATCTCGGCACCCAACTGGCGACGCTGGGCATCACGACCATCATCACGAGCGAGGCACACCCCCGCGACGCGGACTTTTTCGCCGAGATGACCACGGCGGACCTCGTCATCGGCCTGCATTTCGAGCTGCGTGGGGTGCGCCAGTTGCGCGGGTTAGAGGTCGTGAAGGTGCGCGGCGCGCAACCGTTGCCGGGCTTGCATGCCTTCACCATGTCGGCGGCGGGCGGCAGCATCTATCCGCAGCTTGAGGAGCGGGTGGCGGCGGAGTTGCTGGGGGGCGATGCCCAGACGCAGGGCGCGCTGCGCGTCGAGGATGAGGCCGCCAACACCCAGATGACACGCCCTGGCAGCATCACCCGACATCGCAGCAGCTTTGGCCTGCCCGCGCTGGATCGGTTGTTGGGCGGCGGCGTGCCACAGGGCACCTCGACGGTGCTGGCGGGTAGCATCGGCGTGGGCAAGACGCTGCTCTCGCTGCATTTCGCCCTGGCGGGCACGGCGGCGGGCGAGCGCGTGACGTACCTCTCCTTCCGCGAAACGCGCGAGCAACTGGGGCGTGTGACCGAGGCCTTCGCCATCGGCGACCAGTTCCACGAGGCCATCACTAGGGGGCGGCTCAGCCTCATCACCATGCCGCCGATCAAGGTCAACCCCGACATCATCGCCGATCGGCTGCTGAACCTGCTCGATGAAACGAAGTCCCAGCGCCTCGTCATCGACAGCATCGCCGAGATCGAGGAAGCCCTCGCCTCGTCGCAGGCCCCCGGTCGCCTGCGCGACTATCTGGCGGCCCTCACCAGCGCCTTCCAGGCGCGCGGCCTGACGACCCTGCTGATCAAGGAAACCATCCGCGCGGTCGCCCCGACGCTGGACTTTTCCGCCGAGCCGCTGGCGATGCTGGCCGAAAACGTCATGCTGGCCCAGCAGATCACCTTTCAGGGGCAACTGCATCGCATCCTCTCGGTGCTGAAGCTGCGCTATTCGGCGCACGACACCTCGCTGCGCGAGTTCACCATCGCCGCGCCAGAGGGCATCATGGTGTCTGACGATAGCGACACGCCGATGCTGCACCAAATCGCCGATGAGCAAGAGACGAAGCAGCGCAAGGTGTGAGAATGTCGCCGCGCGTTCTTCATCGCATAGAGGGATATTGCACAACCGTGTTATACTGAGCAGTGAGAGATTCTCCGCGGGCGGCTACGGCCACCGGGGCGCACGGATAGCGCGCAGGAGCACGAGATGGACCAAGATATCGAGCAAGCCGTCCCCACCCCTGGAGAGCCGGGTGTGTCATATGACGGTGCCCCCACGCGCGGGCGTGTCGCGGTTGTCGAGGACGGCGAGGCGACGCGCCACTTTTTAGTGCAGCGGTTGCGCGCCCAGGGCTACCATGTGAAGGGCATCGAAGACGGTGCCAGCGCGCTCCCCCTGCTGCGGCTGCACCAGCCCGGCGTCATCTTGCTCGACGCCACGCTGCCGGGGCAGTCGGGCTTCGAGGTGTGCCGCCAGATTCGGCGCGACGCGACGCTGCATGGCGCGACGGTCATCATGCTGACGGGCCGTGCCAGCCTAGAGGACCGCATGGAAGCCTGGGCGGCGGGCGCGGATGACTACCTGACCAAGCCCTGCGAGATCCCCGAACTGTTGGCGCGCGTGGCGGCCTATCTGCGCCACCGCGAAGACCCCAATGGGCAGTGGCTCAGCCCGCTGACGCGCCTTCCCGCCCTGGCCGCCCTCGAAGACGATGCCCGTCAGCGCAGGGCACGCGGCGAAGCCTTTGCCCCCCTCTTCGTGGATGTGGCGCACTTCAAGGGGTATAACAACCGCTATGGCTACCTGGCGGGGGACGCACTGCTGGCGGTGCTGGCCGACCTGCTGCGCGAGGTCGCGACCGATCTGAATGATGGCCTCGTCGCCGGTGCGCCACACGCGCTGGTCGGCCACCTGGGCAGCGACGATTTTTTGCTGCTGCTGCCTCCGGCGCAGGTCGCGCATGCCACAGCGGTGCTGCGTGCGCGTTTCGCCGCCATCGCGCCCAGCCTCTATCAGGGGATGGACCGCGAACGAGGCTGGGTGCCGGGGACCACCGCTGAGGGTGCCGCCGCGCAGATCCCCCTGGTGCAGCTCACCCTGACCCTGGCAGAGTGCCCCCCCGCGACCGTTGACCCCACGCCAGCGCACCCCATCGCGGACCTCTGGGGCCGCGTGCGGGCCATCCCCGTGGGGGATGCCCACTGAAATCAACGTTTGTTCCCGAGGTGCATACTGTTGAGAGAGGCCCCCGTGTCGTGCACAATGCGTCGTGACGGGGAATCCCCCCTATGGAGGATATGCAAGGAATGCCGGGACCAATTAGCAGACCAGAGCCAACGGCCAACGCCGCCCAACGCACCCCCGCCCCGCGCGAGACGCCGGGCGCGAATGAGACGACCACCATCCTGCTCGCTGACGACCATGCACTTTTTCGGGAATTATTAGCTCGCGTCTTAGAGATGGAACGCCACATCAAGATCGTCGGCGAGGCGACCACGGGGCTGGACGCCGTCGCCAAGGTGCGCCAGCTCAAGCCCGACATCGTCTTGATGGATATCAACATGCCCGTCATCGACGGCCTGGCGGCGACGCGACAGATCACCGAAGAGTTCCCGCAGATCGCTGTCATCATGCTGACGATGTACAAGCATAACCACCAGGTGCTGCAAGCGATGCGCGCGGGCGCTCGCGGCTACCTGCTGAAAAGCGCCCAGACGCAAGAGGTGCTGGCCGCCATCCGCACCGTCAAGGCGGGCGGCGTGCTGATCGAGCCGACCATCGCCGGAACAGTCGTCACGGAATATCGCCGCCTGTCGCAATCCGCCGAACCCGCCCATGGGCTGAATATGCTGACGGAGCGCGAGATCGAGATCATCCGCTATGTCGCCGCTGGCATGAACAACCGCGAGATCGCCAACAAACTGGCCTACTCCGAGAAGACGGTGAAGAACTATCTCAGCAACATCTTCTCGAAGCTCGGCATCCGCGACCGTACCCAGGCCGCCATCTATGGCCTCCGTCAGGGACTCATCCCCAACGAAGAGATCCCCGAATAGGGGAAAGGGCGGCTAGTCTGCCCCGTTTTCCTGCATATAGGTCAGCCAGGACTTCGGCGCGAATCCAAAGGGTTTCGCGACGGAGTCCAACGTCGTGGTGTTGGGGAAGTCGAAGAGGCCGAGCGCGGCGGTGGTGATGGGCGGCTTCGGCAAGACGGCCTCCATCAGCGCCGCGCCGATCATGACGAAGGGCTTGGGGCCAGGCACCTTGGCCTTTTTGATGTGCAGCGTCGCCATCAACTGATCGAGGATCTGCGCGTAGGTAAAAATCTCGGGACCACCGATGGGGTAGCTCTGCCCATCATATTTGGCGTCGTGCAGACACAGCAGCGCGATGCGCGCGACATCTTCGACCCAGATCGGCTGAAACGTCTCTTTGCCGGTGCCCGCGATGGGCACGACCAACGGCACGCCCTTGATGAGGTCGGCCAACCCCTTGAAGAACGCGCTGCCCTTGCCGAACTGCACCG
>JBBQSR010000121.1:0-9189 GCA_038234855.1 Ktedonobacterales bacterium
GCTCGTTTTCCTCACCCGGCAAGCGCGTCAAAGGCTGTGGCTGCGCCAGCCGATGCATCTCGCGCGCATAGAAATTGAGGAAGTCGATGGCCTCGGCGTTTTCGACATCCGCCTCGACCCAAGACTTGCCCGTCTCGAAGATGAGCCAGGCGTTGAACTCCATCCGCCGCTCGGTCAGGCGCTGTGCGGCGGCCAGCAGATATTCGGCGCGCTGGTCGGGGGCGACATATTGCCAGGTTTTGAAGGCGGCTTCGGCGGCGCTGATGGCTTGCTGGGCCTGGGCCTCCGTCGCCTTGACGAAGACGCCCACGACCTCATCTGGTCGCGCGGGATTGATGGAAGTGAAGGTCGCGCCATCCACGATCCGCTCGCCGCCGATGATCAACGGGTAGGTCTGGCCCAGCTTCGCGCGCACCGCTTCGATGGCGTCTTGCTGCTGCTGCTTGACCGTGGGATCGCTGAAGTCGAGAAAAGGGGTGTTGACGAACTCGGTCGCCAGGGCACTCATGATGGTCGCCATGGGGCGGTGTCTCCTCTATCTGCCGCTCGGGCGCGTCGTCGCGCCGCATCATCGGAGCGGGGGCATGTAGCAGTGGGTTATGTCACACTCCCTATTGTATATCATGGCGGGGGCCATCTGCGGTGGAAAGACCGTCCGCCCCTGTGGTAAAATAAGGGGTACAAGGCGTTCATCCAACAAGGAGCATCACACACATGACAATCGAAAAGGCGACGTTCGGCGCGGGCTGTTTCTGGGGGGTCGAGGCCGACTTTCGCCAGATCGCGGGCGTGAAGGCGACGCAGGTCGGCTACGAAGGTGGCAAGACCGAAAACCCCAACTATCAGGACGTGTGCAGCCACACCACCGGCCATGCCGAGGTCGTGCAGGTCGACTACGACCCCGAACGCGTCACCTACGATCAATTGCTGCAAGTCTTCTGGGAAAACCACGACCCCACGCAACTGAATCGCCAGGGACCGGATGTCGGCGACCAGTATCGCACCGTCATCTTTTACCACTCCCCCGAGCAAGAGGCCGCCGCCATCGCCTCAAAAGCGGCTCTAGAGGCGGCGGGCAAGTTCCGCAAACCCATCGTCACGCAGATCGTCCCCGCTGAAACCTTCTATAAAGCCGAGGACTATCACCAGCAATATCTGGAAAAGCGCGGCCTCTCGACCTGCCGCATCGACTGAGCACGGCAAAGCCACTGCCCCCTTTTCATCTGCTGATGGAGAGGGGGCGTTTGTTTGGCGAGAGAGCAATGTGGGCGTCCGGGCGGCGCATTACCTTAACAGGACGGCGGGCATCGTCATCTCGGGCGCGGGTTGCCCCGCTGGCTCACTGCGCCCCCCGTTCGCCCACCTCACCCCATGCCAGCCCTCACACCTTCGCCTTTGCCGAGCGGCGCTTCGTTGGCTTCGCTGTCGCGGGGGGCGCTTCCCAGCCGGAGAGGGCGCGGTCTAGCAGACCGTCATGGACAGCGGCGGTCAGGCGCTCGATGTCGGGGTGCGGCGGTCGGTCGGCGTCCAGATGGGGAACGACGGAGCGGACGGCGGCGTGGGCGATCTGCGTGCCAGGGCCGGGGGCGAGGGGGGCGCGGAAGTCGATGCCCTGGGCGGCGCACATCAATTCGATGCTGACCACCTGGGTCGCCATCTCGATGGCGCGGCGCACCTGATGGCCCGAGGTCACGCCCATGCTGACGAAATCTTCCATCCCAGCAGAGGTGGGGATGGACCCGGTGCTGGCGGGGTGGGCGAGGGTATTGATCTCGTTGGCGAGCGCCGCCGCGACGTACTGCGCGATCATATAGCCCGAGTTTAGGCCGGGGTTCGGCGTCAGGAAGGCGGGCGCACCGTTCGCGTCCCACGTGTGCGGCCCCATCAGGTTATAGGTGCGCCGCTCCGAGAAGCCGGCGAGATGCGCGACCGCGATGGCGAGCATATCCAGCGCCATGGCGAGCGGTTGCCCGTGGAAGTTGCCGCCCGTCAGCACCGCATGGTCATCCGCGAAGATCAGCGGATTGTCCGTCACCGCGCACAGTTCATTGGTAAAGACGCCCTCGCAATAACTGATGGCGTCGCGCACAGCGCCCAACACCTGTGGCACGCAGCGCAGCGTATACGGATCTTGCACGCGCCCGCAATCGGCGTGGCTGGCGATGATGGCGCTGCCCTCCACCAGCCGCAGCACGCGGGCGGCGGTGGTGCGCTGCCCCGGCTGGGGCCGCAGCGCGTGGATGCGCGCGTCGAGGGGGATCTGGCTGCCGAGCAGGGCTTCCAGGCTGAGCGCGGCGGCGACCTCGGCGGCACGCAGCAGCACCCAGGCGTCATGGGTCGCCAGCGCGCCCATCGCTTGCATCAGATGCGTGCCGTTGATGAGCGCCAGACCCTCTTTCGCTCCAAGGGTCAGCGGGGCCAGCCCCGCCTGGGCGAAGGCGTCGCGGCTGGGCAGCCGTGCGCCGTTCACGACGACCTCGCTCTCGCCGATCAGCGCCAGCGCCAGATGCGCCAACGGGGCGAGGTCGCCGCTGGCCCCCACCGAACCGCGCGAGGGTACCACGGGCGTGATGTCGCCATTCAGGCACCCCAGCAGCAGGTCGATCACGGCGGGCCGCACACCCGAGTGGCCGCGCGCCAGGCTATTGGCCAGCAACAGCATCATCGCGCGCGTCAGGTCGCGCGGCAGCGGCTCGCCCACCCCGGCGGCATGCGAGCGCACTAAATTGCGCTGGAGGTCCGCCAATTGGTCGGGGGCGATGCGGATGCAACTGAGGTCGCCAAAGCCCGTCGTCACGCCATAGATGGCGCGGTCGCTGGCGGCGAGATCCTCGACGAAGGCGCGACCACGCGCCACGGTGTCGCGCGCGGCGGGGTCCAGCCGCACGGGCAGGTCATGGCGCGCGACGGCGACCACATCGGCCAGCGTCATCTCGTGCGCGACAGCACCAATGCTGAGAGTTGGCGGCGTTGCCATGGGCGGATTTACCTCACTTGCTCGCAAAAATCACACGCGAAGGGTACGAGAGATGCAGTGTATCTCTTTTCGTGCCCTTCGTGTGCGCGATAGCGCCGTCGTGGCCTTCGTATTCCCGTCCCTTTTATGGATGGACGTACTTGGTCAAGTCGGTGCGGATGTAGAGGATGAAGTCGGTGTACGAGTTGGGGTCGACGGTGACGCCGCTGATGTTGTGGCGCTGCCACAGCCAATTCCAGTACCGTTGCGCGGCGAATCCGGCATTCGGGCTGCTATTGAGGCTGCTGCACTTCAGGTTGGTGATGTCGGCACAGGCGGGCGGCGGCGACGCGCCATAGCTGAGCCACAGCAGCGGCCCCACTCCGGTGCCGAGCGGCGGCGTCTTCAGGCACTGGGTCGACTTCTCTTTGGTGCACAGCGGCAGCTTGTAGGATTCATCCCACCACCAGCGGAGCGCGTATTGTTGGCTGGCGTAGGTATTGGGGAAAACTTGGGGAACGTTTTGCGATCCGTCGCTGAGACCCCCGATGATGACATCGGGCGGGGACCCAGTGGTCGTCGCGGTATAGTTGATCCACGCGCCACCCGACCAGGCGTTATTTTTGTCGAAGGTCACGGGATAGTCGCTCAGGTACCAGACGAAGGGCCAGACGGCATCGGGCGTGACGCCGATCTTCAGCTTGTGTTGCCCATGATAGAGTTGCTGGTCGAGCGCGTTGATCTTATCCATCGTGCGCTGCACGGCGGTGGTCGTCTGCACGTACACCAACATCTCGTTCGGCGCGACGGAGGGATCGTAGAAATTGACTCGCTGCATGTTCCACACCGTCGGCACCAGCAGCACAGCGGCCAGCACCAGGCAGGTGAGCGCGGCGACCTGGCGCGACCCCACCAGCCAGCGCGGAACGGGCGTCAGGTACGCCAGCTCGTGCTGGTCGGCCAGCAGATGTGCGCGATGGCGCGACCATTGCTCCACGCCGACCGCGACGCCGACGGCGATGATGGCCGCCACCGAAAAGATCACCAGGAAGACCATCGTGCTGGCGACCGTCACGCTGGCGAGGCCACCGACCAACAGCATGCCGCCCAGCGCCACCAACACCCGCGTCGGTCGCCACCATGTGCGCGCACCATGCAGGACCGCGCTGATGACCCAGTCCAACGCGCTGCCCGCCAGCAACAACAGCGGCAGCAAGATATGGATGACCAGCCACGGCATCTTTTCGCCCGCCCAGCTATACAGCCCCATATTCGCGGCGAACCAAAAGACGAGGAAGAGACGGAAGCGCGTCGGCTGCACGATGGCGCGCACCACGCCCGCCAGCCCAAAGACGAGGATCAGCGGCTCGTAGAGCGGGAGCAACAGCAGATAGTAATACCATGGCTGACCGCCGCGCGCCACCTGCTGCTGTTCGAGCCAGTAATAGATGCCCTGGAGCATGCCGCGCCCGACGCCATTCTTGACGCCCGCCGACCATTCGGTGAGGCTGAGGAAATCTTTGGGC
This sequence comes from Ktedonobacterales bacterium, assembly GCA_038234855.1. Lineage (GTDB taxonomy): Bacteria > Chloroflexota > Ktedonobacteria > Ktedonobacterales > JACDGC01 > JACDGC01. Next base: position 4,483 of record JBBQSR010000121.1, read on the forward strand.
AGGTCGACGAAGAAGGCAGCGAAGAGCAGCACGCCGAGGACGAAGCCCAGGAACCAGCGCACCCAATCGGTGCCCAGCACCGTTTCCAGCACCGGCTGCCGCTGCGGGTCGACCCACGCATGCCAGCGTGGCGCGAAGATGAAGTCGTCTTTGCGCATCAGCCGCTGCACCAGCCCCGCCACCGCCACCAGGCAGATCACCAGGCAGACCAGCACGGCGATCAGAAACGCCGCCTGCTCCCAATGGAGGATGATTGCATCTGGGCTGCGGGGATCGGGCATCGTTTGCCCAGGATGCTGGGGATCGGGGACGGGGTTCTTATATTTATCCGCGAGGGTATTGATGGTGTGGCTGAGGTTGCCGAGCCAGATCAGGCCGAGGCCCGCGAGGGCCGCGCCGATGAGCGTGGCAGGAATAAGCAACACCAACCCGCCCGACACCTGCTGCCAGCGTGGATTGCGCGTCAGCGTCCGCCCCACGGGCAGCCCCAGATCCCACAGCACGAGGGCGATGAAGAAGCTGCCGAAGACGGCGATGGTGAAGAAGGTGTTTTCCATCGCCGTGAAAGACAGCACCAGCGCGGCGACGCCCGCCAGCAACCAGCCGAGGCGCTGCGTCTGGCTATATTGGATGGCGGCGACGACGATGAGCAGCGTGAAACAGGTGACGTAGATGTCGTCGCGCACGAACCGCGAATAGTAGACGAAGGCGGGCGACACCGCCAGCAGCACCGACGCCGCGATGGCCCCCCAGCGCCCCACCTGATGCCGCAGGAAATACGGCATCGGCACCATCGCTAGCCCCATCAGCGCGGGCAACATGCGCGCGGTGAAATCGTTGATGCCATTGTTCGCCAGCCCCAGCATGTGCCCCAAGGCATAAAAGAAGGGGATGATGTGGAACTGAAACGGCCCATGCAGCAACGGATTATACTGGTAGCCCGAGGGATTGATCAGGAACTGCCAGGAATAGTAGGCGTGCAAGCTCTCGTCGTGGTGCAGCGGCTTGTCGGCCAGACCCCAGAAGCGCAGCACCGCCGCCAGCGCGAAGATCCCGAAGAAGACCCATTGATCGACCGAGCGACCACGCAACCAGTCGGCCAGCGAGGGGCGGGGTGCGACGGGCAATTCCTCGATCGCGTCCCCCTCGGGGGCGAATTCACCGAGATCGGTGGGGGGCGCGGCCTCCGTCGCCTCAGCCTCGCCGACGTGGATGGTGGTATAGGCCCCTTGCCAGTCGTGCTCGTCCGGCGTGCCCTGGGCATCCGTTTGGGGAACCTTCGTGATGTCGCTCATCGCTTTTCCTCCGATGCTCTCAGATGCCAGGCACCTGGTAGATGGTCACGCCGTCCGCATGATAGATGGTTGTCAGATAACCGCCAAAGCTGGTCAGGTCGTTGGCGGCGCTATAGAGTTGCTGCTCCGCCGCGCCGACGTAGACATAGCGCACGTGGTAATGGTGCAACAGCCCCAACACCACCGTCGGGGCATGGCTCGTATAGATCGTCCGCAGGTCGCCCTGCCGCGCGTGCATATCCGCCGCGTTGGCCGGGTCGTCGAGCCAGTGGACGCGCCACTGATCCTCGTGCCCATACCAGCCAATGATCGCCGGAATGCCCGTGAAGGTCGAGACGCGCCCATATAGGGAATACTCCTCAGTGTTGGGGTCGATGCCCTCCACCAGCACCGCGTCAGGTGTCGCGTGCCCCGCCAGCCAGGTGATGGCCGTGACATCGCCCTGGGTGATGATTCCCTTATCTATCGTGGCGGTGGGCACCAGGCCGCTGAGCGATGTGGGACCATTGCGTTGCCCCAACGGGTACAGCGCGTGGCTGGCCCCGAGGGGATAGACACACGACAGCGCCACCAAGGCCAGCAACACCGCCACCGCCAGCCCGCGCCCCGCCCAGGCCAACGGTTGCCACGGGCGCATGTGTAGCCCCGGCAGCCGTTCGGGCAGATGCAGCCACAGCCACGCCAGGGCGGGCGCGCTGGCCAGCGCGAAGAGCGCCCACACCTGAAAGTAACTCTTAAAGATCGTGTTCATGCGCGGCAACGAGCCAGCGAAGACATCGCGCAGGAAGACGAATTCGCACAGCACGATAAGTCCCGCGCCAACGGCGACGAGCAGCAATGGGAAGCACTTCGCCGTCGCCTGCGCGTCGGCCTCGCCACGCGCGGCGAATGGCTCTAGTGCCAGCCACAGCGCGGCCACCAGGAAGAGTGCGCCCCAGATCCACACCCAGGCATCCCACTGGGCGAAGCGCCAGGTCAGGACGCCCAGCGCCGCCACGGGCGCACCGATGAGCACCCAGGCCTGTCCCCACGCCATCGGATGCAGATCAGGCGACGACGTCGGCGCGGCGCTCCGCAACGGCGGTTCACTCCCCACCATGATGACGTCGTCGGGCGGGGCGATGTTCCCGGTGATCGCGTCGATGGTGACGGTGGGGCCGCCGCTCTCGCGCCGCACACTGGCTGTCGCGCCCGCCAGGGCCGCGCTATAGGCCAGATAGCTATCATTCGGCGCGCCGCGCGGATGCTCGGCGTAGAGGGCGTCCTCGGCCTCGCGCGGCTGGTCAGCCAGGGAGGCCGCAGCCAGCCCCGCCGCCAGACGACGCGCCAGCAGCACCACCAACCAGGTGCCAAAGACGATCAACAGCAGCCCGTTCGCGCCCAGTTCGTCGATGATGGCCGTCCGGCTGGCAGGGTCGCCGGGCATGGTCGGCGTGACCGCCGCGAGGGGGAACGCCAGATGATCCGTCGCGCCGGGGACGAAGCCGATGCCCTGCGAGGGCGAGATGAAATGGGCATAGAACGGCAGATAGGGGATGAAGCAGACGGCCAAAAGCGCCAGCCCCGCCTGTGCCAACCCAAGGAAAAACTCCCCCGAGAGCGCCCGCCCATGCGCGCCCCACTGGTGGACGGCCAGCACCAACAGCGCCAGCGCGAGATAGGTCGGCAGATCCCACCCGTTGATCAGGTAGAGCGCGCCCAGGCTCAGGCCGCTGGCCAGCAGCGTTGGCACCGCGCCCCAGCCCTCGCCAAAGAGCGCGAAACCGCGCCGCGCGGGCGACAACCACAGGTGCAGCGCCACCCCGACCGCCAAGATGGCATAGGGCAACGCCAACACATGCGCATGCAGATCAGCCAGCAGAAAGCTGAACGACGGGAACTCGGTGATGGTGTTGGGGATGGCGCGCGATGGGGACCAATAATCGTAGCTGCTCCACAGCGCCGGATGTCCCAGCCAGTTCCACGCCGTGCTGAGGGTGGTGATGTGCTGCGGTTTGGCGACCTGCGCCATGGCGTCCCACCACATCGCGATGGAGCGCAGATTGCCAATGACCAAGGCCGCCAGCACGGTGAAAAGCGCGAAGGGGGCGGCGCGACCTAGCTGTGATGCGGCCCGCTCGCTCAGCGGCGATTCGGCAGCGACCGTGCGCCGCCGCGCCACCAGCACCACAGCGGTCATATTCGCCGCGACGCCAAAGAAGGCGATGGCCGCGAGGCCAGCGGTGAGGGCGATGCCGACATTGAAGGCGACCGGGGCGGAGGTGTCGAGCAATTTCGCGACATTCGCCAGCAGGAAATGCCCGAAATAGTAATAGTTGATGGTGTAGCCCGACAGCCACGGATCGGGCGGGGGCAGATGCGGTGCCCGCATGATGGCCGCCAGGAACGCCTGATCCATGAACTTCTCGGTGCCGATGGCCCCCGGATTCAGCGCCCGCAAGCTGCCCATCGCCCACATGCCGCCCGCGAAGAGCGCCTCGCAGGTGGCGGCGTAGCGCCAGTGCCCCCGCAACCACGCCAGCCAGCGCAGCCCCAGTCCAGGGCGCACCACCACGGCGGTGGCGTTGCCCGCCACCAACAGCAGCACGACCAGCACGACCCACCCCCGACTGTAGGGCAGCGCGGGGAAGAGCACCAACGGCAACCAGACCGCCACGCCTAGCAGCAGCAGCGTCAGCGGTTTCGCCAGCGCCCACCCGCGATCTGGCAGATGCCCAAAGGCCGCGCCCACCAGGGGCAGCGCCGCGAGGCCGAGCAATTCGACGGCGATGAACCAGAACCAGAGATCATGCATAGCGCGTGTGCCTACCTACATCCCATCGTGAAGATACAAGACACTTGGGGACAGCCAAATTCGTTCAGGCGTATCATAACACACGTGGGTGCTGTGAGAATGTGGCATAGGCCATAGTGCTCAGTCCCGGCGCGCTGAGCGGGGAAGAGGGTTTCCCGCAGCTACCCATTCTGCCCCGCGCTGTCTGTACCGCACCGCTATTCCCCCGTGCCCTCCCACAGGGCGCGCATCGCGGGGCTGGTCGCCAGCAAGTGGTCCAGCGTGCCCTCGGCGGCGACGTGGCCCTCATCGAGCACGATGATGTGGTCGGCGCGGCGCAGCACCGCGCGGCGATGCGACACCACCAGATAGGTCTGGGTGCGGCGGGCAAAGATGCGTTCCCACAGCGTCGCCTCCGTCTCGACATCCAGCGCGCTCGACAGGTCGTCGCAGACCAGCAACTCGGTGTCGCGCACCAGCATGCGCGCGGCGGCGGTACGCTGGACCTGCCCGCCCGACAGGCGCACGCCCTTGGGGCCGACCATCGTCGCCAGGCCGTGCTCCATCACCCCCAGGTCGCGCTCCAGCACCGCACTGTGGAGGGCCGCGCTCAGTTGCGCGCCATCCGCCGCGTGGCCC
>JBBQSR010000122.1:0-9136 GCA_038234855.1 Ktedonobacterales bacterium
CGCCGACCTCCGCCGCCATGTGCGTCAGCGCGGCCAGCGCGCCGCGCGCGTTGCCGTCGCCCTCCGGCTGTGCCGCCTCTTGCAGATAGTTCAGGTGAATCGCCAGGGCATCCGCGCCGATCATGGCGACCGCGCGGCGGGCGTCTTCCACCGTGAAGGGTTGCTTGCGCGCCTGGGGGATGAGCTGTGGCGCGCCGATGTTGGCGATGAGGAAGGCGCTGGGGGCCTGTGCGCGCACGACGGCATAGGTGGCGGCGAGGTCGGGCGCGACGATGGCCGCGCGCTGGCTGCCCACCCCCATCGCCAGGCCAAACCGCTCCGCCGCGCGCGCTAGCCGCTCATTGATGGCCACCACGTCGGGGTGGCCCCCCGTCAGCGACGAGATGAAGATCGGTGCCCGCAACCGTTTGCCCAGGAAGTCCGTCCCCGTGTCGATCTCGCTCAGGTCGACCTCGGGCAGCGCCTGATGGATCAGGTGGATGTCGGCCCATGAGGCCGCCTGGGGCGCGGCCAGATCATGCGCCAACGCCACCTGCACGTGTTCGACTTTGCGCTGCGTCACTTCCTGGCTCATCGGGGGTGGCTCCTTTGGGGTGCTGGCTCGTTCGTCTAGAGCATAGCCGAAACGGGCTGAGCCGCGCCACCCGTGCCGCTTGCGGTGCGGCTGGTCCCCTGATATCATGCCTGTGTACGCAACGTCTTGAGCCGGGGGACAGGGTATCTGCGCCCCGTTGTTTTTATGGATGAGGAACTGAGCATGGCAAGGACACCCCAGCCGCGTGGGACGCACGCGGTGGTCATCGGCGGCAGCATCGCGGGCCTCGTCGCCAGCCGCGTCTTGGCGGATTATTACCGCACCGTCACCCTGGTCGAGCGCGACCATTACCCCGCCGAACCGACGCTGCGCGCGGGCACGCCGCAGTCGCGGCATGTGCATGTGTTGCTGCTGCGCGGCCAGCACGTCTTGAATGATCTCTTCCCTGGTTTCCTCGACCGCTTGGCACAGCAGGGGGCGATCCCCCTGGACATGCAGCGCGACTTTCACGTGCACACTCTGGGCGGCTGGCGCGTCGTCTTCCCCTCACAGATGCAGGGCTACACCGCGTCGCGCAGCCTCATCGAATGGCAGATTCGCCAGGAACTGAAGCGCTTTCCCCAGATTCAGGTGCTCGAGCGGCACGAGGCGGTGGGGTTGCAGGCGGGCGATGGGCGCATCACCGGGGCGCGGGTGCGTCCGCGCGACGGCACCCCGCCCGCCGCCGCCACGACGACGACGCTGGAGGCCGATCTGGTGGTGGATGCCAGCGGTCGCCATTCGCCGTTGCCGACCTGGCTGACGGAGCAGGGCTACACCGCCCCCGAGACGACCGTGGTCGACGCGCACTATGGCTACGCCTCGCGCGCGGTGCGGCTGCCCGCCGGTCAGAAGCGCGACTGGAAGGGCATGGCCATTGTCGTGCAGCCGCCGCAGTGTCTGCGCGGTGGGGTCATCTGGCCCATCGAGGGCGAGCGGTGGATGGTGACGCTGGGCGGTGGCGGCGGCGACTATCCGCCCACCAGCGATGCGGCCTTCCTCGACTACACCAAGGGGCTGATGGATGCGCGCATCTACGACACCCTGCGCGATGCCGAGCCACTGTCGCCCGTCGTTGGCTATCGTGATATGCAAAACATCGCGCGGCACTACGAAAATCTGAGCGACCTGCCCGCTGGCATCATCGCCCTGGGGGACGCCGCGTGCGCGATGAACCCGACCTACGGCCAGGGGATGAGCCTGGCCGCGCTGGCGGGTGTCACCCTGCGCACGACGCTGGACCGTTTCCCTGCGGCGAATGCCGCCTTTGGCCGCGCCTTCGCCGCTGCCTTGACTAAGACCAATCAACTCCCCTGGCAGCTTGCCACCGCCGCCGATGGGCGCATCCCCGGCACTACGGGGGTTCAGCCCGCTTCCCCGACCTTCAATCACTACCTCGACCGCGTCTTTCGCGCGGGGGCCTGGTCGCCGCCCGCCGCCCAGGCCTTCAACGAGGTGACGAACCTGGTCGCCCCGGTCACGGCGCTCTTTCGCCCAGCGGTGGTGCTGGCCGCCGCGCGCTCGGGTCCGCCGCGTGGGGCTAAGGAGCGCTGAGGGGGGTGGTGGCTTCCTGTTGCACCCCCGCGCCCAGTTCGCTGAGGAAGGGGCTGGGCTTGTCGGCCAGGGTGAGCACATAGAGCATGTCGGCGGCGCGGGTGAGCGCGACGTAGAGCAGCGCCCGTTCGCGCTCGATCTCGCGTGCCTTCGCCTCGTCGTCGCGCTCGCGCAGGGCGGCGGGGTTGGGGATCTTGTCACCATCGACGCCCACCACGAAGACCACCGGAAACTCTAGCCCCTTCGCGTTGTGAAAGGTGAGCACCTTCACCGTGTTTTCCAGCAGTGCCGCGCGCTCCGAGTGGGGGATGCGCGCGCCATCGAGCGCCGCCGCGACACGCTCGCAGAGCTTATTGGTGCGTCCGACGATGGCGCAGTCCGAGAAGCGGAGATCGGAGCCGTCGCACAGTTCGAGCAGTCGCGTCCGTACCCATTGCGCTTGCTCTTCGGTGGTGGCGCAGGTGACGATGGTGGGGCGTGGCCCATTGCGCGCGGTGCGCTGCGGCTGCACCGGGCTGATGTCGCGCGCGCGCTCGGTATTGTGCGCCAGCAACTGTGCCGCGATCTCCGCGATTTGGCGCGTATTGCGATAGTTGCGCCGCAGATAGAGCCGATGGATGGTGGGGCCAAGGTCGCTCTCTTGCCACCAGACGCCGCTGGTAAAGATCGTTTGCGCGGCATCGGTCAGCAGCCAAAAGGTCGCCCCCGCCGCGTCGGGCGTGGCCACCGTGGGGCGCAGCAGCCGTGCCACCGCGCGCAGCTTTACCAGCGTCACATCTTGCGTCTCGTCGATGATGATGTCGTCATAGCACTGGTCCGGCGGGATATCGGTGGGGTGGCCGAGCAGGGTGCGGGCGACGCTGTGCCAGTCATTGCACTTGGCGCGCTGGCGCAGTTGCTCATACGCCACAGAGACGTCCCATACCACGCGGCGCTGCACATGGCCCAGTGGGCTGCCGCGTCCAGTACGCGCGGCGTCGCGATACGCCTCCCAGGTCGTCAGTCCGCGCGCCAAAATCACCGTTTCGATCTCTTCGCGTAGGAATTGGCCACCGTCACGCCCGCGCAAGCCCTGTGCCCCCGGTACCTGCGCGATGGCGTCGCGCATGCACGTCTTTACCTGCTCTTCTTTCACCATCGCTAACGGGTGTCCAGCGAGCCGCTGTGTCACTTGCCAGAGGCAGCTATCGACCGTGAGGATGGTGAGATTCGCGGGGATGTCCCCCTCTATTTCGCTCACCAAGGACTGCAATGCCTCTACCAGGCTGTTGGTGAAGGTCAGCAGTAGCACGCGCCGTCCCTGTTTCGCCCGCTCGATGGCGCGATAGATGCCCACCGTCGTCTTGCCCGAGCCCGCCGTGCCCCGCAACACCAACATGCCAGAGTGGGTATTCGCCACGCATTGTTGCTGGGGTGGGGTGAGGTTGAGCATCAGCTTTTTGATGCGCCCCTCGCAAAAGCCCTCGATGCTATCCAACGTGGTACGATAGAGCAAGAGATCAGGGTCATACAGCATATTTTCCAGGTCAGGATTCGTCAGCACGTCGAGCAAGCGTTGCTGCACGGCGACGGGCAGACCCGCCACCTGCTCGATATCCACCGCGCTCTGCACGTCTGGCACCAGCGCGGCGGGCACGCCGTAGAAGCGCAAATGGGTGGCGGGCAGCAAGGCCAATGATGATTCGGTCAGGGGCGGCAGGTCGCCGCTTTCGTCTGGCGGTTGTGCCCAGGCGGGGTCGGGGGTGAAGCCGGGGATCGCTTCCTCGACATCGGCCTCTGGCACGAGGCTCGGCTGCCAGGGCGCGAAGGTGACGGTGTCGCTGAACTGGCTTTCCGTCGCGGCATCGACGATGTGGTGGTGCCCCACATCCCACAGGCGAAGGGATCTATCCGGCGGCGTCTCGAAGATGAGGCGCATGCGATGGGTGACATAACATTCCCAGATGTCTTTCGTGACCTGCATCTGATGCGCCTGTAGGCTGCGGTGGCGCGGATTTTCCAGCAGTTTGCGGATCGCCTCGTGGACCCGTCGTCGATCCGCGAGCGCGAGTTTCGCGAAATTTTTGCTGAAACGCGTACTACAGACGATCTCTCCCCTATCCGACATGTCCGTACTCCTTTACAAATATGTGAGGTGTGTCGGATAATCGTAACGGAATTCCGCCGCAAACGCAAATTGGGTTACGCTCGCTAGGACCAACGGGAAACGCGATTCCCCTGACCACAGGGCGATGTTTTCCGTTATGATCTATAAGCGAGAGAATGACGACAGGGGCAAGCGCACGGAGCGACAAGGGGGCGTGAATGATGAGTGAGCCAGTGGACGCGGCGACGCGCGCTTTCATCGCGCGGGTGGCGGGCAACGAGTTCGCTCTGGGGCTGCGCTACGCTGAATGGAGCGCCCGCGCCCCTCGCCTGGACGCGGCCACCCTCACAGTCGATGCCATGGCCCAGCACGAGCGCGGCCATGCCCATGCCCTCTTCGCGTTGCTGCACCCCGAGGCGCGCGACCCCGAGTCAGCCTTTTTTGCCGCGCACGAATTCGCGTGCGTGCCCTTCCTGCGGGCACCACTCGTGGCCGAGGTCGACGCGGCAGCCGTCAGCTTCCTTTTTGATGGTGCGCTCAGCATCATCTTCGTCTCGCTCCTTGCCGCCACCTCGCCGACCCTCGCGGCGCTGGCCCGTGGCATCTTGCGCGAAGAGCAGCAACATGCCGCCTATGCCGCCGCCTGGGTGGCCCGCCTGGCACACACCGACCGCCTGGCGACCGAGAAGCTGCGGATGGCCCTGCTGCGCATCTGGAACGAAACCTTCTGCTGGTTCGGCCCGCCGGAGGATGCGCTGATGCGCGATCTCGTCGCCACCGGCACCCTCGACGCCCCACCGGATGTGCTGCGCGCCCGCCTCTTGTCCCACATCGGCCCCACGGCGGTGGCAGCGCGTCTGCACCTGCCGCTGTGCCGCGCCCCACAGGGCAACGCCTGGCACCTCACCACCGCGCTCCCCTGGCCGCGCTGGGATGCCGCCCGCTGGCAGCTCGACGCGTGAGCGAGCACAATCCCGTCATCGGTCGATCCACCAGCCCGCGTCATCGGTGGCGAGCGTCAGCGTGCCCCCCTGGGTGGTGCGAATGACCGCCATGCCAGGGATGGCGGCGGGGTCATCGGGCGTGATGGGCGTGCCCACTGGGTGCGCGGCGCGGGCCGACGGCGCGACCACCACCAGCGCGGGGTTGGCCAGCCGCAGCAGATCGGCCTGCCCCGACCCAAAGAGGATGCCGTCGGTCGGCAATTGGCACAGGTGCACTACCTCCGCGCGCACGTCGCCAGCGGCGGCGGCACGCGCCAGTGCCGCATCATCGGCCTCGCCCGCGAAGAGGACGCGCAGCCCTGGCGTCACCAGCCGCAGCACCAGGGCATTCGTTTCCTCTTGACCGCTGCTGGTGGGCAGCAGCGTCGCCGGGGCCAGCACCTCCATCCGCGTCGCCGCGTCGGGGGTGATGGTGTCGCCCGCGCGCAACCGCACCAGGGGGATGTGCGCCGCTTGCAGATCGGCATACCAGGCGGTGTAGTCGCGCGTGGGGTGCAGCGCGCCAGGGTCGGCGACCTCGCCGATGTGAAACGCATTCAGCAGCGCCGCCAGCCCCGTGAAGTGGCCGCCGCGCGCCTCGGTCACGATCACCAGATCGATGGTGCGTCCCCACGGCGGCAGCGCCCCGGCCAGCGCGTTGAGCAACGCCGTGCCATCCGCCCCGCCGTCGATGAGGACGACGCGACCCGATGCCAGCCGCACCAATGTCGCTGGCCCGCCCGCCCCGACATCGAGAAACGTCACGGTGGTGCGGGTGCCCGCCGCGACCGCGCTCGCCCCCACCGTGCCCGCGAAGAGCGCCAGCGCCAACGTCAGCGCGACGGCCACCCGCAGCGGACGCGGCAAGCCCGCCACGACCGGGGGCGCTGCCGACCGCGCGGGGGCACGCCAGAGCAGTGGCACGCAGCCGAGCGCGATCACCCACAGCGGCGTCAGCCACGCGGGGATGCCCCCCACCGCCAGATACGCCCCCGGCAGGTGCGCCCCGACCTCCACCACCGCATCCGCCGCGCGGGCGAGCGGCCACAGTAGCGCCCTCAGGATGCCCCCCAGCGCGGGCACGGTCGCCCCCGCCACCGCGACCACCATCGCCACCACCAGCAAGAGCGGCAGCGGGGGCACCAACAACAGATTCGCGGGCAACGAGACGAAAGAGATGATGCCGAAATTCAGCGCGACGATGGGGAATGTCGCTATCTGCGCGGCCAGGGTCGCGGCCAGCACATCCGCCGTCACGCGCCCGAGGCGGCCCTGGCCCAGCCGCGCGTGCAGCGGTGCCCGCAATCGTTCCCCCAGGATGGCGATGCCCAGCGTCCCCGCCGCCGATAGCTGAAAGCCGACATCCCACAGCACGGTCGGCTGGGCCAGCGTCATCAGGAAGCAGGCCAGCGCCAGGGCGCGCGTCACATCATATTCGCGCCCCAACGCCCGCGCCAAGATCAGGATCGCCCCCATAGTGCCCGCGCGTATCGCCGCTGGCCCCGCGCCGCTCAGCACCACATAGCCCACGACGCCGCTCAGCGCCAGGCTCGGCCCCAGTGCGCGCCCCAATGGTCGTGCCAGCCGCCCCACGATCTCCGCGACCAGCGTTACCTTCAGCCCCGAGGTCACGACGAGGTGGATCGTCCCTGTTTCGACGAAAAGGGGGAGGCGTGCCCGCAGCGTCGGTGTCTTGAGGCCCAGGAGGATGCCGATCAGCAGCGCCGCCTCGGGCGCGGGCAGCGCGCTCAGCAGCCCCCCCGCCAGGGCCTCGCGCACGCGGTAAAGCGCCCCCAGGACGGGGTTGCCCCCGCCGCGCGCGAGGATGGTCAGCCGTTGTGCCGACCCAGCCTCTGCGTCGATGCCGGGCGGGGCGTGCGTCGGCGGGCGCAGCGTCACCGTGAAGCGCACCGTGTCGCCATAGTCCGGCGCGAATTGGCTGAGCACGCCCGGCACATATACCTGCACGGTGCCATCCAGCGGCTGCGACTCGTTGCCGTACCCGACCCTGGCGGCGCTGGTGATGGCGACCTGCACGAATTCGCCCTTCGCGCGCAGGTCGGGTTCGCCGCTCACCGTGCCCCGCACCTCCCAGGTGCCGGTGCCGATCAACCGCGCGACATTCGCCGGATCGTTCGTGGGGTTCACCGAGGCGAGGCGCGCCATCCCCAATGCCGCCAGCCCGACCAGCAGCAGGGTGATGGCGATGGCCTCCGCAGTCGCCCCCGCGCCGCGTCGCCCGCTGAGCGCCATGAGCGCGATGGCCCCGCAGAGGAGCGCCCCGCCGACGCCGAGCGGCACCAGCGCGTTGGCCTGCCAGCCCAGGAGGGCGGCGAAGGCCAGCCCCGCCAGCCACGCGACCGCCCCCGCGATGATGCCCCACCGTTGCAGCCACATACCCGCCCCCTCACTCGCGCGCTTGCCATCATTCTAGCGCACCAGGCAAGGGGGTGAATGGTTCAGCCCTGCGTGTCGGCGCGGTCCGGCGGTTGCAGCCGCGCGCGGGCCAGCGGCAACCGCGCGGCGAGGTCGGTTGCTAGCAAGCCAGCGCGCACATCGGGGCCGAGTGCCGCGACCGCCAGCCGCCCCGCCGCGCTGTGCAGGTGCGCGCCAACGATGGCGGCAGCCTCAGGTGTGGTGCCCTGGGCCAGCAGGGCGACGATGGTGCCCGCCAGTACGTCGCCCATCCCGGCAGCGGACATCGCGGGGTTCGGCGCGAAGTTGAGCCAGGGGCGGTCGTGGTGCGGGCCATCCGGCGCGACGACGGTGGTGATGGCCCCCTTCAGCAAGATGACGTGGCCCCACGTGGCGGCGAGGTCGCGCAGCCGTGCCAGCCGTTCGACGCTGCCGGTGGGGAGCCGCTCGTCACCGAGCAGCCGCGCCATCTCGCCAGGGTGCGGCGTCAGCACGGAACGGGGGGGCAGCAGCCTCCACCATTCCGGCTCGTGGCTCAGCACGTTCAGCCCATCGGCGTCGATGATCAGGTGCGGGCGTTCGGCGTCGGGCTGGGCGCGCAGCACCGCCAGCACCGCCAGCAGCCATTCGCGCGTGCCCGGTTGTTGATCGATCCCCGGCCCCATCAGCAGCGCGTCGATGCCCTTGGTGGCCGTGAGGATCGCCTCTGCCCGCGCCTCGACATCCTCTGGCAAGAGGGCATAGGTCGCCTCGGGGAAGGCCGCCACATAGCCGCGTGCGAGGTCTGGTGTGGTGGCGACCGTGACGAGGCCCGCCCCCACTCGCCCCGCCGCCGTCGCCGCCAGCAGTGCCGCGCCGGGGAAGCGCGGCGACCCCGCCACGATCAGCGCCTTGCCATACGTCCCCTTGTTGCTGTCGGGCGGGCGCGCGGGCAGCAATGACGCGATGTCGGCGGGCGTCGCCCACTCTGCGATGCCGCCCAGCTCCATTTCGCTGGGCAGCCCGATGCCGCCCACGTGCAATTCACCGACATACGCCGCCAGCGGATAGGCGAAGAGGCCGATCTTCGGCGCGCCTAGGGTGATGGTGATATCCGCCGCCAGCGTGCCGGGGCTGACCTCGCCCGTGTCGGCGTTCCCTCCCGAGGGCAGGTCTACTGCGACGATGTGCGGATGGTGCCCCCGCGCCAACCGCGCCGTGCGGATCTGGCGATTCAGCGCGGCCATCTCGTCGCTGAGCGGGCGTGACGCCCCGATGCCCAGCAGCGCGTCGATCACCACATCCGTTTCCGCTAAGACGCGGTCCAGCGCGTCGGGGGCGGCCCAGTCGATATCCACCGTTGGGTTGGTGGGACGCAGGGTGCGCGTCGCCCAATCATAGGTGATGACCGCCGCGCCGCCGTGCAGCAGGTGGTCAGCCATGATGCGCCCGTCGCCGCCATTGTTGCCTGGCCCCACCAGCACCAGCACGCGCAGGTCGGCGATGTCGTCGCCCAGCCAATCGCGCAGCACCGTCGCCGCGCTC
>JBBQSR010000123.1:0-9052 GCA_038234855.1 Ktedonobacterales bacterium
ACCTCTGGTACTATCATGGCGTATAGTCTCTATACCTTCCAGAGCGAGACAGCGGGCGACCGGCGGCTGATGGTCACGATCCCCTTCGTCATCTACGGCATCTTTCGCTATCTGTACCTGATGCAGGTGCGACGCGAGGGCGGCAACCCCGCCGAGGTGCTGCTGCGCGACCGCCACATGCAGGCGGCGCTGGTCGGCTGGGTGCTGGTGGTCGGCTTCGTGCTCTACATCGTGCCCCACTGAGGCCCCCTCATCCGCGCGAAATCCTGTGCCCGAGAGGAAATCTACCGTCGATGCGAGCCATCATCATCATGCCGACCTATAACGAACGCGATAACCTGCCCGCGATCACCCAGGCGATCTTCACCGCCGCGCCGTGGGCGAACATCCTGGTGGTGGATGACAACTCGCCCGATGGCACCGGCGAGGTCGCCGACCAATTGGCCGCGCAGGACGGTCGGCTGCGCGTGTTGCACCGCGCGGGCAAGCAGGGGCTGGGGACGGCCTACATCGCCGGATTCAAGCTCGCCATCGAGCACGGCTTCGACCGCGTCTTTGAGATGGATGCCGATTTCTCGCACGACCCCAGCTATCTGCCCGCCTTCCTGCGCGCCTCGGACAACGCGGAACTGGTGATCGGTTCGCGCTACATCCCCGGCGGCAGCACGCCGAATTGGTCGCGGCTGCGGCGCTTCATCAGCGGCGGCGGCAACACCTTCGCGCGGGCGCTGTTGCGGCTGCCGGTGCACGACTGCACGGCGGGCTTCCGCTGCTATCACCGCACCGCCCTCGAAGCCATCGATCTCGATGGCATCCGCGCGACGGGCTATGCCTTCCAGGTCGAGCTGGTCTACCGCGTCTTGCGCGCCGGGCTGCGCGTCACCGAGATCCCCATCACCTTCGTCGACCGCCGCGTCGGGCAGTCCAAGATGTCGCGCCGCATCTTCATCGAGGGCTTCCAATACGTCATGCGCACCCGCCGCCAGCAGGGATTGCTGCCGCGCGCCACGCCGGGCCAGGTGACGGTGGCCCCCCCCGAATCGCAGCCAGAGACGGTCGGGGCCAGCCCCCGCTGAGACAGGAATGCAAAAGATGATGGCCGGGGGCAAAACGCTGGGTGAGTGGGCCGCGCTGGGGCTGGCGCGCGCGCGCGCCTGGCCGCGCGAGACGTGGCTGGCGCTGGCCGTGCTGCCGCTGGCGCTCTTGCTGCGGCTGAACCATCTGGACGTGCCCACGGACAATTATGACGAGGGCGTCTATACCGCGTCGCTGCGCTCGCTAGCGGCGGGGCATCCGCTCTTCGCCCAGACCTACTCCGCGCAACCGCCGCTCTTTTTGCCGCTGTTGCTGCCGTGGTACCACCTCTTTGGGGAGACGTTGCTGGCGGCCAGGCTGGGCGTGGTGCTCTACTCACTGATGGGGCTAGGCGCGCTGTGGTGGCTGGCGACATTGCTGGGCGGCCAGCGCGTCGGATTCGTGGCGCTGACGCTGCTGGCGGTGGACCCGCTGTACCTGCAACAGTCGCGCGCCGTCCAGGCCGAAGCGCCCGCTTTGGCCTTCGCCATCCTCGCGGTCGCCCTGGCCGCCAGCGCGCGTCGCCGCGCGCAGCCCTGGCGCGCGGCCCTGGCGGGGGCGGCCTTCGCGGTGGCGCTGCTCATAAAGCTCTTCGTGGTGATGGCCCTGCTGCCCATCGCGGCGTTCCTCCTCGCCCCCGACTTCCGCGAGATCGCCGACGCGGCGCTGACCACGCGCCATTGGCCGGAACGGGCGCGCTGGGAATCCGCGTTGCGGGCGTGCTGGCCCACGGTCGCGGCCAGCGTGGGGGCGGCGCTCGTCGTCACCCTGCTGGTGACGCTCACCCAGGCCGACCGAGGCGCGGAGTGGGCGCAAGTGATCGGGCTGCATCTGCGCGCGACGGGTGGCGGCTATGGCAGCCGGGCCGATAACCCCGGCGTCTTCGCGGGCATCTGGTGGGAATGGCCCCTCTTGCTGGCGGGGTTCGCCGCTGGTTACGCTGCCTGGCGGGCGCGGCGCTGGTCGGTGGCCGTGCTGGCGCTGTGGGGCATGGCGAATCTCGCGGTGCTGGCAGTGCAGCAGCCGCTATTCGCGCACCATCTGGTGCTGCTCGCGCCCGCGTGCATCGCCGCCGCTGCCTTCTTCGCCGACCCTTTCTTCACCCGATACGCCCAAAACGTGCTCCCGCTTCGTGCCCTTCAGTCCCTTCGTGTCTCGTCCCTTTCCGTCCCATTCCATGAAGGCATCATCGCCGCGCTCTTGCTCATCGCCGTCGTGGTGAGCGGCGCGCACACCATCGCCGCACCCCGCGTGCTGCCCCTCTCGTTGGCGCAAGCGGTGGGCGATCTGCAACAATTCACCCTCGCAAGCGAATGGGTGGTGACGGATGAGCAGATGGCGGCGGTGGTCGCTGGCCGCCAGGTGCCCCCCGCCCTGGTCGATACCTCGCTCGTGCGCATCACCTCGGGGGCGCTCACCACCGCCCAGGCCATCGCCGCCGCCAGCGATCCGCACGTGACCGCGATCCTCTGGTATTCCGGGCGCTTCGACCGCTTGCCCGGCTTTCATGCCTGGGTGGTCGCGCACTTTAGCCAGGTCATCACCTATGGCGGCACGCGCGGCCTCTTCCTGCGCGCCACGCCAGGGGTGCCGGTCGGGTGAGCAAAGGATCAATAGCTGGCGGGCGGTTTCGCCGGTGCAGCAGAGCGTGTGGCAACGCGACGGCGTGCGGTCGAAACCGCGCCCGCAGCGTTCAGGCGCAGTTTCAACCGCCCGCCCCTCGCTCGCCGCCTCGTTGCTCCGTGCTCTCATCCTTGCCTGGCCCCATGCCACTGTAGGGTTTACCCGCTGGCTCGCGCGATGCGTTCCAGCGATGCTTTGTGCACCGGAATCGAGAGAATCAGCGAGGTGGTGACATCACCCACGGCGAGAAACTGATCGATCAGCGTCTCTAGGTGCGCGACCGAGTAGGCATAGACGCCGACGAGATAGGCCGCGCCTCCCGTGACACGATAGGCCTCGCGGACCTCTGGGAGCGCCTGTGCCAGGGCAACGACCCGTGAACAATTGTCGTGTGTCGACGTGACATGTAAAAAAGCATGAACCGTGTAATCGAGCCGCTCGGCGCTGAGGGCGATATGATATCCCTGAAGGACCCCCTGCTCCTCTAATTTGCGCACCCGTTCGGCCACCGCTGGCAAAGAGAGATGGACGTGACGACTCAGCTCGGTAAAGGACATGCGCGCGTTCTCGCGGAGGAGGTCGAGCAGTTGCCAATCGATGTCATCTAGCTCGCTTGCAGAATCTTTGGCTGCCACCACATTTCCCCACACTTTCTTAGCTCTTTCGTGTATCTACCAGAGATACTATAGCAGAAATCCGCCTTACGCATGATATGCTTTTCGCAAGGATTCTTGAAGGAAGCGTGAGGAAGACACCGATGGCGTACCTCTGGAACGAAGCGGCCTTGCTGATCATCGATATGCAACGAGGCTTTGATGATGCGTATTGGGGCAGAAGGAACAACCCCTCGGCGGAAGCCAATATCACACGCCTCCTCGGCATCTGGCGTACCTACCAGTGGCCGATCATTCATGTCCAGCATCGCTCACGCTTTCCTGACTCGCCGCTGCATCCCACGAAACCGGGGTATGCGTTGAAGCGCGCGTTCCAGCCGCGCCCAGGCGAACACCACGTCATCAAACAAGTCAATAGTGCGTTCATCGGGACGGCGCTCGAAATGTATCTGCGACAAGCGCACATCACCACCCTGGTGGTGACCGGCCTCACCACCAATCATTGCGTCGAAACGACCGTGCGCATGGCTGGGAACTTCGGCTTTTGCACCTATCTGGTCAGTGACGCGACAGCGACCTTTGATCGCCAGGGCCCCGATGGGAAACTGCACCGTGCTGAAGATGTGCATGCGATGAGCTTAGCGAACCTGCATGACGAGTTCGCTCAGATAGTGACCACTGCCGAGGTCCAATCGGGCGTCAGCGGCCATCAACTCGCCGGAGATATTTTGCGATAGGGGCAGTCAACGCACACAATCATCGTTTTTGGTAACATGCATTCTTGATAGAGCGCGTTTGCCCCCTTCATCGCGAGCGATTGCTATCCCACGAGTCAGATCAACATCTCACGGGATAGCAATCGACCCTTTGCTTTTCCCTCAACGGATAGAGCGAGATGCCTTTTGAGCACCCTGTGCCATATGAGGTAGCATGTTATGATGCAACACCAGCAGACTTCCCAACTGGCCCTGGTGCGCACCATATGGGAAAAGGTTTTTCAGCTAGATCATCTCGATGACGATGCGGATTTTTTTGCGTTGGGCGGCGATTCACTGAAAGCGACGAGAATCCTTTCGCGCGTCGGGCAGGCCACCGGAAAAACGATCTCGATGCGGATGCTATTTGACGCGCCCACGCTCAAACAGTTCGTGCGGATCTTGGACGAAGAGCCATCACTACCGCCCTACATCCCCATTCGCCCACGGCGGGGTCTGCGGCTCGATCATTTCAGTGCGAACTACGTCTGGGTGTGGTTCGTGCTGGTCACCACGCCCCCATGACCCCGGACGCTTGACAACGGGCGGTGATCTTCCATATGATGACAAGGCTATCGACTGATCGGCACCCCTGATCATCCTGATACGACCTTGATTGATGCCCCTCGGGGCGTGAGATATCCTTGCCCTTTCAATGGGCCATCCGTTGCTGACACGACGCGCACCGCGCGCCGTGCATCTTGGCATATCCCCTGGTGCTGTGGGGGGAAAAGCGGGCGCGCCCTTGAGCCGTGGCAGGTGTCCCCAAGAGGAGGACCCCTTTGCCTATCTTGTTCGTCGTCATCTTGCTCGTCTTGGCCGCCGCTGGTGGCTATGGGGCGGCACGCTATCTGCTGACCCAACAAAACAAACTGCAACTCGAAGAACAACTGCGCCTCGTCCGCGAAGAGAACGAAGAGCGCCTGATGGCCCTGCAACGCCAGCAGAGCGACACCCTACGCGAAACCAAGGAAGAAAACGCCCGCGCCCGCGCCACCCTCGAAGCCGAACTGCGCGAACGCCGCACCGAAAACCGCGCCACCGAGCAACGCTTGCAGCAAAAGGAAGCGACGCTCGACCGCAAGGCCGACGCCCTGGAGCGCCGCGAACGCGAGGCGACACAGCGCGAACAAGACTTCGCCCGCCAGCACGACCAGATCGAGTCGCAGCGCGGGGTCGTCGAGCGCGAGCGCGCGGCGGCCCAGCAAGCGACCGCGCAGGAACGCGCGTTGCTGGCCCAGGACCGCGCCGCCCAGGAACAGGACCTGCTGACCCTGCGCAACGCCTTCGCCCACGAGCGCCAACAAGAGCTCGAGCGCGTCGCCGACCTCAGCCGCGACGCCGCGCGTGCCCAGGTCATCGCCAGCATCGAGGACGTCGCCCGCGAAGACGCCATGCGCCGCGTCCGAGACATCGAGTCCCAGGCGCGCGAGGAGGCCGACCAACGTGCCCGCGAGATCATCACCCTCGCCATCCAGCGGTGCGCGTCGGATCAAGTGTCAGAGGTCGCCATCGCCGTGGTCCCCCTGCCCAATGACGAGATGAAGGGCCGCATCATCGGGCGCGAGGGCCGCAACATCCGCACGCTCGAGGCCGCGACGGGGGTCGATCTCGTCATCGACGACACCCCCGACACCGTCATCCTCTCCAGCTTCGATCCGGTGCGGCGCGAGGTCGCGCGCATCGCCCTGACCAAGCTCATCATCGACGGGCGCATCCACCCCGCCCGCATCGAAGAGATGGTCGAAAAGGCCCGCCAAGAGGTCGAGACGGTCATCCGCGAGGAGGGCGAGCGCGCCCTGGTCGAGGCGAATGTCGCGGGCATTCAGCCCGAACTGTCGCGGATGATCGGGCGGCTGCACTTCCGCACCAGCTATGGCCAGAACGTGCTGAACCACAGCATCGAGGTCGCGGTGCTGGCGGGCATCATGGCGACCGAGCTGGGGGCCGATGCCCACGTCTGCAAGGTCGCTGGGCTGATGCACGACCTCGGCAAAGCCTTCGACCAAGAGATCGAGGGACCCCACGCGCTGATCTCCGGCGAGATCGCCAAACGCTTCGGCAAGTCGCCCGAGATAGTCCATGCCATCGTCGCCCATCATGCCATGGAGGGCGACCCCATGAGCCTGGAAGCCGTCATCGTCCAGGCGGCGGATGCCATCTCGGCGTCGCGCCCCGGCGGTCGCCGCGAGACGGTGGAGCTTTACATGAAACGGCTCGACATGCTGGAACAGATCGCCAATTCCTTCACGGGCGTCGAAAAATCCTTCGCCGTCCAGGCGGGCCGCGAGGTACGCATCATCGTCAAGCCCGAGGAGATCAACGAGTTCCAGGCCAACCAACTGGCCCGCGACGTCGCCCGCAAGATCGAGGAGAGCATGGACTATCCCGGCCAGATCAAGATCGCCGTGGTCCGCGAAACCCGCTCCGTCGAGTACGCGAAATAGGCCACAGCGCAAAGACGTGGGAAATAGCCTTTTGGCAAGGGCCACTGCGCCCCAAGAGCCTGCGTAGAGTGGCAATCACCGAAAGGGGCAAGGTGATGGCGGATGAAGCACCGCAAGCTGATGATGCACAAACCGAATATCGCAGGCAAATGGCAATCCATGCGGCGATGTCCGTGCCCGCTCTAGTACGATCAGCAGTCTCGCAAATGCAGGCTGAGGAGCGCGATCCTGATGCGTTCACCGGGACGTTTGCCATCTCAGCATTGCAGCAACGCGCGACACCAGCGACCCTCACCGCCATGATCCAGTTGCTGCAATCAAACGATGTGTATGAGCGTGAAGTCGCGGCCTGGGTGCTGGGACAGATGCGACAAGGGAAGTATGACTATCATGCCTTTCAAGATGAAGCGGTGGTAGCACTGGTCGAGGGATTGACGCGCTGGCACGACGACCCCCGCACGCTTAAAGCCATCGGCAGTGCCCTTGGTCATCGGGATGATCCGCGTGCCATCGCGCCCTTGGTAGCGTTGAAAGATCATCCTGATGGACGGGTGCGCTACGGTGTCACCCAGGGGTTGCTCTATTCCGAAGACCCGCGTGCATCGGCAACGCTGCTGGAATTCACCCACGACCCAGAAAACATGGTGCGTGATTGGGCAACCTTCGCCTTCACCATGCATGATGTTGATAGTGCAGAAATCCGTGAGGCCCTTTTTGCCCGCACTGGTGACGACGATATCGATATTCGCGCCGAAGCGATTGAGGCGCTCGCTCAGCGGCATGACCCACGCACGGTATCTGTGCTCCTGGCTGCTCTCGCTGACGGCGCAAACGGCTCGTCCATTCTCGATGCAGCCATTGTGTTGGCTGATCCACGCCTCTCGTCCGCCCTCATCAACCTGCGTGGGCATGTGGCAGATTGTCAACGAGAAAGTTTAGAGGAAGCAATCGCTGCATGCAGTTGAGCGAGCACACAGCGTGGGCTTTGCACAGCCGCGCGTGGTAATCGCCCACACCATGCGACGCGGGGGCCGCTCCCTCTTGCTACCTTGTCTCATTTGGGGTAGAATGCGACGACAGCGGGGGTGCGAAACTCCTTCCGTTTGCCCTATCTCACGTCGCTTTTTGGGAGGTGCCCTATGCGCCCTGATACGCTCCCCACCTGGAATGGTGCGCCGCGCAGACGTCGCAACCGCGCCCCGCTCGCCGTGACGGCGCTGTTGTGCGCCACAGTCGTGCTCTCGGTCGCGGGGACGCTGCTCTACACGAGCGGACGGTTGCCCTTCGCGCACACAGCGGGCGGCACCGACACCACGCCAACGGGCATCGTCGCGCATCCCATCCCCCGTCTGCCCCCCATCGGGGGAGCAGTGCCACCGATGCACCCGCGCGTCGCCCTGGGTCCCGATACCCCCTGCGCGGTAGCGACGCCGAGCACCCCCACCCTGACGCTGAATCCGCCCTCGCGCAGCCAGACGACGCCGGGCAACTCACAACCGGCGGATGGCACGCTGCCGACTTGTTCTGATGGCGGTTCGGCGGTGGCCCATGCGCCCTGCTACACCATCCCCGGCTTGAACGCCACACAGGATCAGGTGCGTCAGGGACTGTACACCGTCGCGGTGAGCAAACCCTTCTCATTCAGCCTGATGGAAGCGATCAGTTGGCAAGAGAGCAGTTGGAATGCGGCAGTCATCTCGTGCGATGGTGGCCATGGCCTGATGCAGATCATGGACGACACCAGGGATTGGCTGAACCAAAGCAACGGCACAAGCTATAGTTCCGACACGCTCGAAGGCAACATCCATCTGGGTGTGGACCTGCTGACGTGGGAATATAACTACTACCTGCCCTTCTGCAATCAGGGGATGCCTGCGGGCCAGACCTGCAATTGGGATACCGTCTGGCCCGGCGGCACCGATGGCGCGACGGTCCGCCAGATCGTCATCAGCAGCTACAACCAGGGCATCGGCACCACCGCGAAATATGGCATCCAAAACTGGCACTATGTCAACAATGTCATGGCGCTGTGGCAGCAGTTCCTCGCCACCGAGAAATAGCTACTCACCACCAACGCGGGGACCGGAGCGCATGACACGCTCTGGTACCCGCGTTGGTGGCTGTGGTGCAGAAATCAACTGAATGTGTACGCCCCACTACCCATGCATAGCGCCGCAGAACAGGTGTAAGTCATCGGTAAAACACCCATAAGATTGGGTAATATACTTCACTTCTGTAGCCCATCCTCATACTTTCTTCATATTGGCCTTGTACTTTTAGGAGTATGGAAAAGATAGCCATCTACGCAAGGGAAAAGGTAAACCAGTCATGAAAAAGCTCGCGGTTGCTATTGTCGTCATCGGCTTGTTCTTGGGATATTGCTTCACGCATCTTCAGACAAGTGTGTTGCCTACATCATTTGGCACGACGGTGGCCACGGCCCCCACGGCCACGGTGCCTGCCGCTGGTGGCACGCCCTCCCCGGATAGCACAGCGACTGCCACCGCCGTTGCAGGGGCCAAGTATCGTGATGGCGCCT
>JBBQSR010000124.1:0-8975 GCA_038234855.1 Ktedonobacterales bacterium
GATGGCCTCTTGCTTCACCACGGCCAGCGTGCGATAGCGCTTTTGTGCCGAAGATGGTGCCGGTGGGGTTGTCGTTGCCATGGATGCTCTCGTCCCTTCCCCTTTGTCAGTGTCCCTACGCGGGACGTGTCTGCCAACTGCGGTGGGTTCCCCGCAGCTGGCACGCCATCATCTTAGCGGATGCCCACCAGATCGCGGGCCTCATTGGCATCAACCATCAAATTGTCATCGCGCGCGGGCGGCGGAGGCCCCGCCTCGCCACCATCTTTGCGGATGCGCCAGAAGTGGACGGCCATCATGATCGCCGCGACCAGCGGCAAGAAGAGCACATGCAGCGTATAGAAGCGGATCAAGGTCGACCCCGTGGGGAATTGGTCGATGCCGCCGATCAACAAGCGGTGCACGGCGTCGCCGACCACCGGCGCGTAGTTCGCCATGTTCGAGCCGACCTGGATGGCCAGCACGCCGATCTGGTCCCACGGCAGCAGATAGCCCGTGAAGCTCAGCAGCAGCGTCAGCAAAAACAGCACGACGCCGATGACCCAGTTGAATTCGCGCGGCGGCTTATACGCGCCATGGTAAAAGACGCGAATCATATGCAGCGACACCGAGATGACCATCAAGTGCGCTGCCCAGCGGTGCATGTTGCGCACGATGGCACCAAAGGCGATGGCATTCTGGATGGAGATGATGTTGCCATACGCATTCTGCTCACCGGGGACGTAGTAGAACATCAAGAAGACGCCCGTGATCGTCAGCACCAGGAAGAGGAAGAACGAGATGCCGCCCAGGCACCAGGTATAGGTGATGCGCATCGCCTGACGGCTCACCTTGACGGGGTGCAAGTGCAAAAAGACATTGCCCATCATGATGAGCGACTGGTTCAGGGGCGTGTCAGGGTAGCCATGGCGAAAGATCGACCGCCAGATCTGGCTCGTCTTGACGGCTTCCCCCACCTGATCAAGAACCCCACGTTTTGCTGATGAACTCACCGGTATGCCTCCTCGAGAGTCTGCCAGGGCTAGCTGCGCTGCGCGGTCGGGTAAAGGGGCGAAGATAGTGCCGCGCTAGAGAGATTAATCCGTACTATCAGTGTACGCGTTCCCCCCGCATCTTCGCGTCAGGCGGACGCACGATCCTCTGTCAGGATTTGTTTGACTCGTGGCGCGACCCACCCGCCCCCGTGCACCGGATGCAGAGAGTATCGGCTGTGGTCGCGATCGCCACGAGGTTGCTCTTTGTCTAGTATAACTTGCAATCGCGCGAATCGCAACGCTGACGGCGACTGCTCCCCCATTTAGGGGATAGAGGTCGGTGAGGGGAGAGGTTAGGTAGCCGCTAATACCCCCGCGCGGGATCGACCACGTTGCGTAGCGGCTGCCCTCCGTCAAAGCGGGCGAGGTTGTCGAGGAAGAGGTCGGTGAACCGCTGGCTATAGCGATCCGTTGGTCCGGCGATGTGGGGCGAGATGAGGACATTTGGCAGGTCCCAGAACGGGCTATCCGGCGGCAAGGGTTCCTGGGCAAAGACGTCGAGTCCCGCGCCGCCGATGGTGCCATCGCGCAGCGCGGTGACCAGCGCCGTCTCATCGACGACGTCGCCCCGCGCGATATTCACGAGGAAGGCGTGGGGCCGCATGGCACCCAGCGCCGTCGCGTCTAGCATGCCGCGCGACGCTGGCGTGCTCGGCAGCGCCAACACCACGAAGTCGGATTGCGCCAACAGATCGTGCCACCCCGCTAGCGGGATGAGTGCGTCGACATCTGGGTCGCTCGCCCCCGCGCGGGCAGAGCGATGGGTGGCGACGACGCGCATGCCAAAGGCACGACCCAGCCGCGCCACCCCCCGCCCGATGGCCCCCAGCCCGACGATGCCGAGCGTCGCGCCGTCCAGTTCGCGCTGCCCCCAAAAGGTGCCGTCGCGCTGCCATTCGTGGCGTGCCTGGGCGTCTAGCCGTGCGCGCCAGCCGCGTAGCCACAGCAACATGACGCTAAAGACGTGCTCGCGCATGGGGATGGCATGGACGCCCGCCGCCGTCGTCACCACCGGGCCCTGTGGCCGCACCAGCCCACGCTCCAGCGCGACATCGGCCCCTGCCGAGGGCAGCGCCAGCCAGCGCACCCCCGGCGCCAGCGTGAAGGCCTCAGCCGGGGGACTGAAACCACATAGGATGTCGGCCCCTGGGTTCGCCGCCAACGCCGCCCGCAAGGCATCGCGCCCCTCGGCGAAGACCGCGCGCTCCGCGCCAAATACCGCCCGCAGCCGTTCTTGATCGGGCGGCGCGAAGGGGAAATCCGAGACGAAGAGATGCGGGGGGGTGGCGGCGGACATGAAACGTTGCTCCATTCAGCATCGTGCGAAGTTGTGGCGCGGCGGGCATCGACGCGGCCCGCGCGCTAGACCTTGGCCATGCGAACCTCGACCACGCGGGCGCGGTCGCCGCCGCCAAAGATCAGTCGTGTGCCATCGTGAAGCTCCACCGCGCGACCGGGGGGGATCGGGATGGCGGTGCCGCTGGTGGCGTCGGCCATCTGCGTGATGCCCCGATTGTGCAGCGTCCAGATCTCGCGCTGGCGCGGGTCGGGCTGCCACTGGAATTCCGCTAGGGGGGTGGCCTCTACGCCGGGACCGGGCAAGCGATTCAGTTCCACGTGCCAGGTGTGCAGGGTGCGGCGCGGCCAGCCCACCAGCCGGAAATCGACGGGGAAGTTGAGGGCGCGCTTGCCATCGGGCTTGCAAAACGCGAGGATGGGGATCTGGCGTGGCCCCTTCAGTTCGGTGCCGCACCAGGGGCAGCGCGCGACCCCGCCATCCACGAAGACGAAGGATTTCGCCTCGCAGCGCGGATTCGAGCAGGGCACCGTCTGGTCGTAGAGCCGCACCAGCGCGCCCTCCCATTCCGCCGCCAGCGGGCGCTTGCGCGGGTGGTGCAGGCCATCCACGAAGGCGCGGGCAAAGAGGTCCTGCATCGTTTTGCCCAGGATGCCCGACTTGAGGAAGTTGCCCTTGGGCCGATTCGACAGGTCGCTGGGGTGCTCGATGAAGAGCGCGCCGCGCCCCAGCATCAGGCGGTCGTCCAGGTCGGGGTCGGGCGAGTGAAACTTGTTGCCCCGCAGCGGATGGCGAAAGAGCAAGCCATAATAGATGAGCACGGCGAGCGAATGGCGATCCGTGTCGACCGAGGGCTGGGGCGGGCGCTCGCCGGGGCGTGGCGTCATCCCTGCGACCAATTCGGGGGCCATGAAGTCGGGTGTGCCCAGCACCGTCGGCAACAGCACCGACGATCCTGATTCAACCAAGCCGTCGCAGTCGATGAGCGTCGCGTCGCCCGTCACGGGATTCACCAGCAGATTGTTGGTCGACAGGTCCGAGTGGCACAGGCCGTTGGCGTGCAGCCGGTTGACGGTGCGCGCCAGCTTCATCAAGATGCCGACGTGGCCGATCCACGTGCCGAGCGCGGGGGGGCCGTCCTCCGCCGCGATGCGCTTGCGGAAGCGCGGCGAGAGGAAGTGTGACAGCGGGCGCAACCCCGCGCGGGCGCGTGGCATATAGACGCCCAGGCCAGGCTTCATCACCAGCGCCTCGGGCCAGCAAAAGTAGCGCACCCAATATTCCGCGTTGTCGCCCAGTACCACCGCGCGCTTGCGGATGATGGCGTCCAGGCTCTGCCGCCGCCAATCCTCGGGGCGATTGTACATCTTGACCACGTGCTGCTGGTCGGCGGTGAAAAAGAGCCGCCCCTCCGAGCCATAGCTAAAGGGTTCGCGGTCGCACATGATGGAGCGCCCATCGCCCGTCTGCACGCCAAAGCCGACCGGGGGTGGCGTGGGTGGCACCGCCGGGGTCCGCCCGGTGTTGGCCCCGCCGCGTTTGGGATTGCCCATCGTTACTTGCCCTCCTGGTACAGCACGGCCAGCGTGCGATCATCGGCGGAGTCGCGCTTCTCGTAGGTCAGCAGATCGAGCACCGCGCGCTCCGGCTCGCGCCCCGGCAGCACGCCCCGCACCCCATCGATCAGGATGCCCGCCTGGCGCTGCAAGGGCACCAGGTCGTCGGCGACGCCATCGCTCATTACCATGACCATCTCTAAAGGGCTATCGACACTGGTAGCCCAGGTATGTTGGTCCCATTCGTTGGCGGGCAGCGAGGGCAAAAAGACCGTCTCGCCCGCGTAATAGCCCTTGTCTGCCGCGCCCAGGACCGTCAACGTGCCATCTTTGCCGACGGTCAGCAGCAGCCCATCGCCGATCTGCCCGACCGCCAGGTAGCGTTGACCGCCGCGCACCGGCCCAAAAGCCAACATCAGCAAGGTCGAGGAAAGGTCGCGCACGGCGATGCCGCGACGCCCCGCCTCGGTGTAGACCGCCGCGTGCGCCTCGGCGATGCCATCACTGATCATCCGGCGCAGGGCGGTTTCGGGGACCTCCGCCGCGTCGGGGGGCCAGGCTCGACGCAGTCCCTTCGTCATGCCAGCGATGGCGGCCTCGCTGGCGAGCCGCGCGCCCACGCGCGACAGGCGGCACGACCCCGCGCCATCCGCCACGGCCAGCAGCACCCAGTCCTCGTGCGTGCCCAGGGCAAAGGCGTCTTCGCGGTAGCTGCCCTCGTGGGCGTGCAGCTTGCCGCGACGGCTGGCGGCCAGCGCGTGCCAGCCCCCCGCCCCCGCGACGCGCGCCACCGCCACATGCGGCACCGGATCGCTGGGGTCCTGCGGCTCTTGCACGCGCCATTGGGCGGGCTGCAACGGGCGGGTGACGGGCGCGGGCGGGGGTGCGTGTACGGGCGCGGGCGGGGGTGCGTGTACGGGCGCTTCCTCGGGTAGGGTGGGCATAGGCGGCGGCGGGCGTTCGGCGAAGTGCTGCGTCAGCCACAGGGCGATCGAGTCGAACTGACGGCTGATCTGATCCAGCGGATTGACGACGCGGGTGCCGCCGGGGTCTTTGCTGAGGGCGATGGCGACATCTGGCGCGCAGTCGGGGCCGCAGCAGAGGCTGGTGACGGAGGCCACCAGCCGTAGCAGGGGCGTCACCTCGTTCGACCAGCCCTCGGCGGGGTTGCGCGTCAGCAAGAGGAAGGTGTGGAACGCGCCCCCCTCGTAGGGTAGCGCGCGAATCTGCTGGTACAGCGGGAGAAAGCGCGCCCCGCCCGCCTGCCCCTGCGCCAATGCCGAGGCGCTTTCGAGCAACCGCTCGGGCGGCACCGACTGCGCCGTCTGCCCATCAAAGAGTAAGATGTCGATGCGTGCCCGACGGCTGAAGCCTGGCGCGTCTTGCATCTGGCGGATCAGCTCTTGCAGATAGACCGCCACGCGATAGACGACATCGCGCCCCCCCGTCACGTCGAGCGCGAATTGCAGGGCCGCGCGGGGCAGGGACGGGTCGGGCGATGGCGACATATGGGCGCTCCTTGACGATGGACGGGCGGCGGGTCGATACGGTACCGACATCGTACCGCGCCTCGCCCCCCCTGGCAAGGGAATAGGTCACATGGCGCTCGCTCCGCCCTCAGCGCGCGGTGGGGTGGTCCGTGGCGATGAAGATGAGGCCCATCGAAAAGAGGATGAAGGCGGGCGCGACGGTGGTGAAAAGGAAGCTCCACAGGTGCGTCACCAACGCCGCCACCAGAAAGACGACGAAGAGGCCGCCGCCCGTGGCCGCCAGCACCTGCCCCGCCGTGCGCAGCGACTGGGGCGCGACGCCCTTGCTCGCCGCTTCCTCGCGCACCTTCTTGGGCACCTTTTGGTTGATGGCGCTGGCCGCGATGCGTTCAGCCCCCATGATGTAGGCGATGCCCAGCGCGACGACGACCAGCACGGCGGGCAGCGCGGTGAAAAAGAAGCGTGAGTTGTGCTGGGCGATGGCGAGCGTGCCAAAGATGAGCAGATTCAAGATGCCGATGCCGAGGCTGGCATAGCCGCCGATGCGGATCTGTTGGGGCGTCTGGCGCATGGGTGATGGATGACTCCTCATGAGCGATATGGGGCAGCGTGAAAAGCGCACTATTGACGCTTCGGCGCGGATGTCCCCATAATATCACCAGAAGACGAGGGGCGGGGCAATCCCCACCCCGTCGCACATCGGAGGCTTCCTTTCATGCAGATATCGCGCACGCGCTGGACCCATTCGCTGGCCCTGGGGGCGCTGATGTCGCTCGCCGTATTGCTGGCGGCCTGCGGTGGCAGCACCGCCACCTCGCCCTACAGCGCCACCGAACTCATCCAAAAGGCCAACACGAATTTCGCGCAAGATACCGCGCTGCACTTCACCCTCACCGCCAAGAACATTCCGCCTGGTCTCTATTCCATCACCAAGGCTGATGGCGACGTGGTGCGCCCCGATAAGCTGAAACTGTCGGGGTCCGACTTCGTCTCCCAGGGGCAGAGCCTCGGCATCAGCATCATCTTCATCGGGGCCGATCAATATGTCGATCTGACGGGCATCGGCAACTACACCAAGACGCATAATCTACCGAATCTGCTGACGATCTTCAGCGCCACCGAGGGGATAGGGGCGATCCTTAACCAATTCCAAGGCCCGACCACGCCAAGCGCCGACACGGTGGGCGGCGTCGCCTGCTGGAAGGTCAGCGGCACCGTCACCAGCAGCTTGCTCGCGCCCATCACGGGCAGCAGTTCCGCGACCTCCACCCCGGTGCAAGCGCAACTGTGGGTCGGCCAGAGCGATCTGCAAATCCATCAGGTGACGCTGACGGGCAAGGCGGCGGATGGCGACCAAGACAACACGTCGCGCACCTTCGTCCTCTCGCAGTTCAACGAAACCATCACTATCGCCGCCCCCCCGACTAAGTAAGCCCCACTCCCTGCCCACGCACCATCTAGATATGCGGCGAGGCAGGGAGTGTTAGCCTGCGCGAAGGAAACCCCCATGACCACCGCTGACCACGATGCCGCGCGAATGGCGGCGGCGAGCGCACCGCCCACCGAAACGGCGGGGGTAGCCGACGTGCCGCGCCGTGCCGCCATCCTGACGATGGTGGTGGTCTGTGTGGCGGTCTTTTTGACTGCGCTGGACCAGACGGTGGTTGTGACGGCGCTCGACCCCATCAGCGCCGCGCTGGGCGTGGACCCGCGCAGCAACCTCTCGGCGCTCTCGTGGGTGGTCAGTGGCTATCTGCTGGGCTACGTCATCGTCATGCCGCTGATGGGGCGCGTCTCGGACCTCTTTGGGCGACAGCGGATCTTGCTCGGCTGTCTGGCGCTGTTTGGGATCGGCTCATTCCTATGCGTGCAATGTTTGTGGCTGGGTGAGCACGTGCCCGTCCAGATCCTCTCCGTCAGCTTTGGCGACGCCCACGCGCTGAGCTGGCTGATCATCGCGCGGTTCATTCAGGCGGTGGGGGGCGGCGCGGTGGTGCCTGTCGCCATCGCGGCCATCGGCGACCTCTTCGGCGAAAATCGGCGCATCTTGGCGCTGGGGATCATCGGCGGCGTCACCGAGGCGGGCGGCGCGCTGGGGCCGCTCTATGGCGCGCTGATCCTGGGGAAATGGTCCTTTACCCTGCCAGGCTACGAGCAAAACTGGCAATGGATCTTCCTGCTGAATCTGCCCATCGTCGCGGTGCTGGTGGTGGCGCTGCTCGTCGTCTGGCCGCGCGGGCTGCGCTCCACCGCTGTCGTGGCACTGGGGCAGCGGGCGCGCATCGACTGGCTGGGGGCGGCATTGCTGGGCGGCGCGCTCTTTTGCACCAGCCTGGGGTTGGGGCAATCCGCCGGGGCCATCACCTCGCTGCGCGGTGCCCAGGCGGCGCAGAATAATCCCCTGTTGCTGGTGGCGGCGGCGGTGTTGCTGGTCGGCTTCATCGCGTATGAGGCGTTTCAGCGCGAACCCATCGTCTCGCTGGCGCTCTTTCGCCAGGGGGCGTTCAGCGCGGGGGCGGTCTTCAATCTGCTGCTGGGCATGGCGCTCATCGTCGCGCTGGTCGACATCCCCATCTACATCCTGACGCTGACGAGCGGGGCGAATGCCTATCTGGATGCCGGGCTGGCGCTGCTGCGGATGACGGTGATGATCCCCATCGGGGCCTTCGCGGGGGGCTGGCTGGTGGCGCGGGTGGGCACGCGCGTGGTCGGCGTCGCAGGCGCGCTGTGCACCGCCGCTGGCTTTTTTATCATGCATCTGTGGGGCGTCAACCTCAACTGGACGCTCATCACCGTCGGCACGCTCATCGCGGGGACGGGCTTTGGGCTGATCGTCGCGCCCATCAGCACCAGCGCGCTCAACACCGCCCCGCGCGAACGCTTCGGCATGGCGGCGAGCATCGTGACGGCGCTGCGCATGATCGGGATGATTCTGGGCCTGGCGGCGCTGTCGTCGTGGGGTGTCAGCCGCTACATAGCCCTCAGCAGCCAGGTCATCGTCCCCGCGAATCTGACCGACATCAGCCAGATCGCCGCCTTCGAGGTGACGGCGCAGACCAACATCGCCGTCACCATCGTCACGGGCTTCTTCGCGGCGGGCGCGGTGCTGGCCCTGGTGGCCGTCATCCCCGCCCTCTTCCTCTGGAAGCCCCAGGCGGGCGAGGAAGCCCGCGAACGTGTCGTCATCAGCGTGTGAGCGTCAGCCCCGAAGGAGGGGCGAGCCGGGAGCTATTGCTGCTGTCAATTCATGCTCCCGGCGCTGCCTGCCATGCGCGGTGTCGCCCCCAGCGGAGCCTGTCCGGCGTCGTCGCCACCCGTTGTCGCGCTCATCTAGAGCTAGCGCGTGCAGGCGGGCTTCGTGATCCCAGTCGCTCCTGGGGGCGCTGGCCACGTTGCTTCGTTCGCCATTCGCGCGATGCCACAGATGGAGCGTCGCGCCATCACCCATGGCTGCCGGGAATCGCCAACGGCAACGTGTAGTCCTTGGGGGTGAAGATGATGGTTTTGCGCAGCACCCACAACTGCATGAAGGTCGCCGTGGGCAGGTAATGCACGAAATAGGTCGAGTTGTCTACGACCTGGAAGCCATTGGCATCCG
>JBBQSR010000125.1:0-8952 GCA_038234855.1 Ktedonobacterales bacterium
TTACAACGCCTGGCTGCTGTTGCATGGGCACAATCCGTACCAGGGTGAGCACCTCGCGGGGGCGCTCCGCTCCTTCCACACCGACGCGGTGACGCCGCTGCGCGTCGGCGCGTACCATGATCCACTTTCCCCGCCGACGAAGGCGCAGACGGCGGCCATCGTGGCGGCGTACCTGGCCGATCCGCATGCGCCGCACCCGAACCTGGAACCCGCGACGACGCACAGCTACCCCGCGCTGTCGTTCCTGCTGGCCGTGCCCTCGGTGTGGGCGGGGCTGCCGACGCTCGGCTATGCCCAGGTGGCGGGCTTGCTGGCGCTGATCATCGGCCTCATCGTCACCACCCCCGCGCAGCTGCGCCCCGCCATCGCGCTGCTGTGTCTGCTGGATGTCGATGGCATCCGCTCCGTCGCGGGGTCCGACTTCGCCATCTGGACGGCGGCGGGGGTGGCGCTGGTGTGGTGGTTGGCGGCGAGACCGCATCTCCACTATCCCTGGTTGCCCGCCATCGCGCTGGGCGTGGTCTGCGCGGTGCAGCAGACGGCGTGGTTTTTCGCGCCGTTCTATCTCGTGTGGGTGTGGCGCACCCATGGGAGCAAGCGCGTGTTGCAGGAGGGGGGCGTCGCCGTAGCAACCTTCCTGCTGATCAATCTGCCATGGGCCGTTTCCGCGCCAGGGCCATGGTTGCATAGCCTCTTCTTGCCGGTGACGTTGCCCCTCTTTCCCACGGGCGGTGGCATCGTTGGGCTGGGGCTGGGCGGCGCGTTGCCACTCTGGCCGCCCGTGGTGTATGCCGTGTTAGAGGTGGGGGCATACGTGGGGCTGCTGGCGCTGTACGCACGCGGGTTCGCGCGCTGGCCGCTGGCGGGGTTGCTGCTGCCAATGGTGGCGCTGCTGCTGGCTTGGCGCAGCCCCAGCCGCTACTTCATCTTGATGCCCTTCTTGGCGATTCTGGCGCTGGTGCTGACGCTGCGTTCGGCGGCGGAGGATGGAACCCCACAGACACTGGAGCACATTGCCCGATGAAGAGCCAGAGCCTGCTTTTGACCGCACCAAGGAGCCTTGTCTGGGAAGAGAGCACGCTGCCAGACCCACAACCGCATGAGGTGCTCATCCAGACGCAGGCAGGCGCGATCAGCCTTGGCAGCGAGTTACCCCTCTACACCGGTTTGGCGCGTCGCACGGATCCCTTGCTGTATCCCATGATGACGGGCTACGAGAGTCTGGGGGTTGTGCTCAGGTGTGGGCAAGCGGTGACACATCTGCCATTGGGGGCACGCGTGCTGGCTTTTTATGGGCATCGCACGCATTGGGTTATGGATGCTCGCCACGCCATCGCGGTGCCACCCGCGATTTCCGCTGAGCAGGCATTGCTTGCCAACCTGACCTGTGATGTCACCAAAGGGATTCGCACGCTCGCGCTCACACCAGAACAGCACGTCGTCATCTCTGGCGCGGGGGCGATTGGCTTGCTGACATTGGCGATGCTACGTGCCTATGGCGTGCAGCGTATCGATGTAGTGGAACCACTTGCTCACCGCCAAGCGATAGCGCGCCAATGGGGTGCCCATCACACCTGGACGCCAGAGGAATTCGCGCACGTGGCGCAGCAGTACCCGTTGGCGCTCGAATGCTCAAGCAGCGACGCGGCGTTTCACCTGGTACAAGCGCACATGGCCCATGGTGGTCGCATCTGCATCTTGGCTGACGGCAACCGCGAAGCCCTCAGCCTAGCGCCAGCCTTTCATGAGCGCGAACTCCGCGTTGTCGGGTCGAGTGATGGCTGGGACTATGCCGCCCATGCTGCCTGGTACTTCACCTGGCTCCAAGCGGCACCCATGCCCCTTGCTGACATCTTTGAAGAGCGTGTCTCATCTGACGCGCTGCCACATACTTTTGCCCGCCTTGCCGCGCAGTCATCGCGGCCACTCAAGGTGCTGGTAGCATATCAGCCGTCGCCATAGACGGACATCCTCTATGTGGTATGATCAAGGGAAGTTGCCCAGGGAGGACAGACACCGATGTTGCCGACGATGCCGCGCCGCGTGCGCGTGGTGGAGGTCGGGCCGCGCGACGGCCTGCAAAACGAAAAGACGGTCATCGCCACCGCCGACAAGCTGCGCTTCATCGCGCTCCTGAACGAAGCGGGCTTCCCCGCCATCGAGGTGACATCCTTCGTCAGCCCGCGCGCGATCCCGCAGCTTGCCGACGCCGCCGAGGTCTTCCCTGCCGTCGTGCAACACGCGGGGACGGACTATCCCGTGCTGGTGCCGAATCTGCGCGGGATGGAGCGGGCGCTGGCCGCCGGGGTGCGGTCCATCGCTGTCTTCACCGCCGCGTCGGAATCCTTCACGCGGGCGAATATCAACATGACCATCGCGGAATCTATCGCTGCCTTCGCCCCCGTCGTCGCGCTGGCACGTGAACGGGGGGTGCGGGTGCGCGGCTACATCTCCACCGCCTTTGGCTGCCCGTATGAGGGCGTGGTCGCCCCGGCGCAGGTCGTCGCGGTGGCGGACCGCTTGCTGGATCTGGGGATGGATGAACTGAGCATCGGCGACACCATCGGCGTGGCGACCCCCAACCAGGTGACGGAGCTCGTGCCGTTGCTGGCCGAGCGCGCGGGCATCGAACGGCTGGCGCTGCACTTCCACGACACGCGCGGCACGGCGCTGGCGAATGTGCTAGCGGGCCTGGCGGCGGGCGTCACCAGCTTTGACAGCGCGGCGGGCGGCGCGGGCGGCTGCCCCTATGCCCCCGGCGCGGCGGGCAACCTGGCAACCGAGGACCTGCTCTACATGCTGCACGGCATGGGCATCGCGACGGGCATCGACCTGGACGCGGTCGTGCGGGCCAGCCAGTTCCTCGCGACCCTGCTCAGCCGCCCCCTCACCAGCAAATATCTGCAAGCTGCCACCAGCGCGGGGTGAGCATGCATCCCCAGCTAACACTTTGTGCGATGCTAGATATGCTACAATTTCCCTAAACACGAACGGGGATGACTGAAGCGAAACGCTGCACGAACGACAAACAACATTTTCCTGTCTTTCGTGGAATTTCGTGGCCTATGTGTTCGACGTCCCCTCCCTCGCAAAGGAGCGAATAACCGATGACGACAGCAGCACGCGTAGATGAAGAGCGCATGATCATCGAGACGGTGCGGGAACTGGCCCGCGAGCGCATCGCCCCCCGCGCCGCCGCGATCGACGAGAGCGGCGAATTCCCCTGGGATATGAAGGATCTGTTGGCCGAACAAGGCATCCTGGGCTTGCCCTTCGCGGAGGAATATGGCGGCATCGGCGCGAGCGAACTGACCATCTTGCAGGTGATCGAAGAGATCTCGGCGGCGTGTGCGACGACGGGGCTGATGCTGGCGGTGCAGCAATTGGGGTCGCTGCCCATCGCGCTGGCGGGCACCCCCGAGCAAAAGACGCGCTATTTCCCTCGGCTGGCGTCGGGCGAGTGGCTGGCGGCCTATGGGCTGACGGAGCCAGGGTCCGGCTCGGATGCCGGTGCGATGAAGACGCGCGCCGAGAAGCGTGGCGACACCTATGTGCTCAACGGCCTGAAACACTTCATCACGAATGCCGGGCTAGCGCACGTGAATGTCATCTTCGCCAAAACGGACGTCGCCGCCCCTGGCACGCGTGGCATCAGCGCCTTCATCGTCGAGGCAGATCGGCCTGGCTTCCGGCTGGGCCGCGTCGAGCATAAGATGGGCATCCGTGGTTCGCAGACCGGCGAACTGGTGATGGAAGACTGCGTCATTCCGGCGGAAAATCTGCTGGGCCGCGAGGGCGAGGGCTTCAAGATCGCTATGATGACGCTGGATCGCACCCGCCCCGGCGTGGCGGCCCAGGCGCTCGGCATCGCCCAGGGCGCGCTGGACGTGGCGGTGAAGTACGCCAAGGAGCGCGTGCAGTTCAACAAACCCATCGCCGAGAACCAGGGCATCCAATTCATGCTGGCCGATATGGCCATCGAGGTCGAGGCCGCGCGCCAGTTGCTCTACCACGCCGCCCGCCAGATCGATGCCGGTGCACCAGGCTTTGGCCGCTATTCCGCCATGGCGAAAACCTTTTGCTCCGACATGGCTATGAAGGTCACGGGCGACGCCATCCAGATCCTCGGCGGCTACGGCTACATGAAGGAGTTTCCCGTCGAGCGGATGATGCGCGACGCGAAGATCTGCCAGATCTACGAGGGCACCAACCAGATCCAGCGCGTCGTCATCGCGCGCGATCTGCTGCGCTAGCCGAACCGATCAGCGATGTCGCGGCAAGCCAGAGTGGTTTGCCGCTTTTTGCGGTGACACGCATTGTGGCGAAGGAAGGCATGAGTATGAGCGAAGTCGCCGATGAGCAGATCATCACCCCTAGAGACATCGCATTCTTGCTCAAGGCCACCACCAGCCTTGGGCTGCGCTTGACGGAACAGCAATTGGTGCAGTTCTTGTCATTTCGCGAAATGCTCATCATCGCCAACGAGACGATGAACCTGACCTCCATCACCGAGCCGAGCGCGGTGCTGAGTCGTCATTTCATCGACGCGCTCACCTGTTTGGTGGGTGTCGACGACGCCACGCGCGCGGCCCCAGCACGCGTGCTGGATGTCGGCAGCGGCGCGGGGTTGCCGGGGCTGGCGCTCGCCATCGCGCTGCCGCAGTGGCAGGTCGTCACGCTGGAAGCGACGGGCAAAAAGGTCCGCTTCCAAGAATCGGTCATCGCGGCGTTGGGGCTGACGAACGCGACGGCGGTGCAGGGCCGCGCCGAGGATGTGGCACAGACGAAGGGCTGGCGCGGCGGCTTCACCATCGTCACGGCGCGGGCACTGGCCGCCCTGCCGACCCTGCTGGAATGGTGCCAGCCCTTCGCCGCCGTCGATGGCCTGACCCTCGCCCCCAAGAAGGGCGATCTCGGCGAAGAATTGGCGCAGGGAACGCGCGCCGCCGCCCTGCTCGGTGGCGACCCGCCCACAACCGTGCCCCTACCCCCCGCGCTCACGGACCTCGCCCCCGACCTGGCCGATGGGCGCGTCATCATCAGCGTGCGCCAGACGCGCCCCAGCGACGCGCGCTATCCCCGCTCCGGTGCCGCATCGATGAAGTCGCCGCTAGGGGGATGAGGGGGAGAGAAGCGCATGGATTTCATACGGGCACCCTACACTGGTATGGGTCTCTATTGGCATGATCAGCTAGAATACGAAAGTTTCGGTCATGTCTGCGCATATCTGATGCAGCGCGGCATGACGACCATCGACTTTGGGGATGAAGTTGATCCAAATGCGGCCCTATTGCATGCATTGCACGACCCCGCGACCAGCATTACCTCGGCGAGATTCATCACAACGGCACAACTGCCGCCCCAAGAGAAACAGTCGCGTCGCCCGCCTGGGCGTATCATTGTTTCGTATGATTACATCAGCGACGAAGCGGCAGCACATGGCGACCATCGCGCTATCACTGTAGAATGGAGTGAGGCTGAATGGGGGCCGCTTGAAGTGATGCCCAAGCAACAGGTCCAACGAGCGCCTTTACGCCAACAGCGGGGAGAGACTCTCTTGCTGGATCTTTGCGTCCAACTCGATCCGCTCTACGCTAATTATGGCTTTGAAACCTTCGGCTTTATTTCTTGTCTATATGATGCCATTTATAAACCACCATCTCGTGACTGGCGTAACACGGCGCTCTGTTACATACACGACGGCATTTTGACTGCTGAGGAAAACGCTCTCTTTATGAGTGGTTTTGCGACGGTCAGGAAATTGTTACATGGCACCTATTTCACGAATACCCCGTCAGCGCGTGCCAGGGGCCACAAACAATCTAAGCCGCTATTAAGCCCCAGTCTGCCGGATGTTTTGACGCCCGCCCTCCGACGTTTCCGCCGTGCCCACTTGTAGCTTCTCTATGGCATCTTGGCGGGCACCCAGTCGGGGGTCGCTTGCAGCGTCGCCATCAGGTGCTGGGTTTCGGCGATGGACAGGGTACTGCTGAGGGTGACGTTGACGCCGCGAATGGTCTGCTGACAATAAGCACTGCTGACGCCGCCGACGGGGTCCGCGCCGCCACAGGTGGGCGTGGGCATGTCGCCAGGCTTGGGGACCTCGGCGAAGCTGAGCGCACCCGTCCCCGCGAGCTGGTAATTGACTGAAAAGCGGCTGCCAAAGATGGGGTTGCGCACCACACCGCCCCCCGAGATCAGGCACGCCCCCACCGGCAACCGCGCGGGCAACAGCGGCGCGAACCCCAGCAAACCCTGTGCCTGGGGCCACTGTGTGAGGGTCGCGGGCGGTGCCGCGCCGTCATCCTCGAAAGCGACCGTGGGTGTCGCGCACCACGCGACCCGCGCGGGGGCGATGCCCGACGCGGTGGTGCTGCCCCCGCCGCATGCAGTGCCGAGGCACACCATTGCCAGGCAAGCGAAATGCGTCATGAGGGAGCGGATCAGCCCGCTGTTGCCCGTAGCACAGAGGGGATTCTTCATCAGAGTGAGCGCAGGGCGGCGCGAAGCGTCTCGATCTCGCGGCCAAACTGTTCATCGGTGCGCAACATCTCCGTCACCTGCTCGCAGCCATGCATGATGGTGGTGTGGTCGCGGCCACCCAGTGCCGCGCCGATCTGTGCCAGCGAATTTTCCGTCTCTTCGCGCAGCAGATACATCGCCACCTGACGGGGCCAGGCGATGGTACGAACGCGGCCCTTGCCCAGCATCTCATCCGCTGAGACGTGGTAATGGTTGGCGACCAGATCCAGCACGACGGAGGGCGAGAGGTCGATGCGCCCGCGCTCGCCGAAGCATTCGCGCAGCGCCGTCGCGGCCAGCGCCAACGTGACGGCGCTGCCACGCGTGTGGGCCATCATCACCAGGCGGTTCAGCGCGCCTTCCAGTTGCCGGACGCTGCTGCCCTCGGGCCGCGCCAGATATTCCAGCACGATGGGGGGAATGGCGATGGCGACCTCCGCCGCCTTGATGTGCAGGATCTCCAGCCGATGCGCGAAGTCGGGCGCGGCGACATCGGCCATCAACCCCCACTCGATACGCGACCGCAGCCGCTCGTGCAGGGTGGGGATGGTGCGCGGCAAGCGGTCGCTGGTGATGATGATCTGTTTATTGGCGTTGTGCAGCGCGTTGAAGGTATGGAAGAACTCTTCCTCGGTGCGCTCCTTGCCGCCGATGAACTGGATGTCATCGATCAGCAGCGCGTCGATGACGCGGTACCGCCCTCGAAACGACTCTTGCGTGTTGTGCTGGATGGCGTCGACGATCTCATTGGTGAAGGTTTCGCTGGTGACGTAGGCGACGCGTAAGCCCTGCTCGGCCAATGCATGGCCGATCGCCATCAGCAGATGCGTCTTGCCCAGCCCCACCCCACCATAGAGGAAGAGGGGGTTGTAGGTGTGCCCTGGCATGGTGGCGATGTTTTGCCCCGCCGCGTAAGCGAGCCGATTCGACTCGCCCACGATGAAGGTCGCGAAGGTGTACCGTGGGTTCAGATTTGGCGGGGGAATGGCGGGCGCGACGGCAACAACAGACGCACGCGCGGCGGGCCGCTCCGCGACATCGGCCTGGGGGCGCGGCGCGGACCGCCGAACCGAGGCCGTGCTGGCAGTGGGATTGATGAAGTGCAGCGCCAGCGGGCGATGCAGCGTACGCTGGGCCAGGGCGGTCAACAGGGCGCACAGTTGCCCTTGCAGCCGCTCGCGCGCGGGCACACCGGGCACCATCACCACCAGGGCATCGGCACGCAGCTCCACCCCCACTGTCCCCACGAAGGAGGCACGGAAGAGCGTGGGGCTGAGATGGGTGCGTGCCCGACGGCAAATCTGCCGCCACGCCCCATACGCCGACAACGCCCCTGGTGTGATCATCGCGTGCGCCACCTGTTCTCTCGCCTTACAATGCCCTCGGAAGGGTGCAATTCTTCATCATATCACGCGTCGGATGGTTCCCCCAAGCGCTTGCCCAAAGTCCCGGTGTCGCGGTCAGTTCGTGCCCCGGCGGTGCTGGGGCAGGTGACGCGGGCGAAAGTCATCCGCCGTCAGACGCACGTGGCGTACCAGGCTGACGTCGTTCAGTCGCGAGCGCACGCGGTCGTCCATCTCGTTCATCAGATCCAGATTGGTGGTAATGACGGTGGGCAGGCCATACATATAGCGATGGTTGAGCAATTGGAAAAGCTTGTCTTGTGCCCAGGCGGTCGCATGCTCGGCTCCCATATCGTCCAGCACCAGCAAGCCCGCCTCGCAGATCTTGGTGAAGAGCGCGTCATAGGTCGTGTCGCTGCTGGGGGCGAAGCTGGCCCGCAGATGATCCAGCAATTTGGGCACGACGACGAAGAGCACCTGCGCCCCCTGGCCGAATTGCAGATTGGCGATGGCGGCGGCCAGGTGCGTCTTGCCACTGCCACAGGGGCCGCTGAGGACCAGCCAACCATCAGGGTCCTCGCCGTACTGGTTGGCGACCTCCCACGCCTCGCGTGCGCCGGGGATCTTGGGGTTAAAGGTCGCGAAGGTCATGTGCTCAAAGGCATCGAGGCTCGACATGCGCCAGAGTTCCTGGCGGCGGCGTCCCTCGCGCTCATCCTCTTTGCAGTGGCACGCGATGGCTTTGCCAAAGAGCGGATGGCCCATCGGCACATCGACGCGCACGTACCCCGCGCCGTTGCAGCGCGGGCACTCTGTCGAGCTAGCGGGCACGGGCGGCGCAGGCGCGACATCGACGCGCTCATTCACCTGAGCCTGCCGCGCGATATGGTACGACTTGAAATTGATGATCGGCTGCGGCGCTTGCGCCACATCGCGCGGCTCGGGTTGATGGGTCTGGAAGTCGATGTCGTACTCGGGCGTGGCATTCGGCGGCGTCTTGTGGGGGCGCGCGGTGACGGTGCGCGGCGTCGTGGTGGGCCGTGCCACCGGGGGGCGCGACGTGGGCGCGGGCCGACGCGCGGCGGTC
>JBBQSR010000126.1:0-8916 GCA_038234855.1 Ktedonobacterales bacterium
GGGGGACCCGACAAGGCCATCTACTGTTATGCCACGGAGCATTATCCGTATTGGCATGATCAATTGCCAGAGTTCGCGTTCCCGCCTGGTGTGTTCGGCGAGAACCTGACCACAGAGGGGATTCAGGAAGACACGGTGGCCATCGGGGATCGCTGGCGCATCGGCACCACGGTGGTCGAGGTGACTCAGCCGCGCCTCCCCTGCTACAAACTCGCGGTGCGCTTCGGACGGCGCGATATGCTGCGGCGCTTCTTGGCGAGCGGGCGCACCGGCTGGTACTTACGGGTAGTGGTGGAGGGCCAACTCGCAGCGGGGGATACCATCGAACATCTGACGTGCGGGGTGCCGCACCTGACGGTGGCCGATCTGACCCGGTTGATCCTGATGCCGCACCTGGACCGTGAGGTGCGCCAGCGGGTGTTAGCCGTGGCAGCATTACCCCAGGTCTGGCGC
This sequence comes from Ktedonobacterales bacterium, assembly GCA_038234855.1. GTDB lineage: Bacteria > Chloroflexota > Ktedonobacteria > Ktedonobacterales > JACDGC01 > JACDGC01. The sequence goes on from JBBQSR010000126.1 coordinate 454, forward strand.
GCTTATTTCACCGAACCGTGAATTTCCTTCAGCAGGGTAAGACCACCATCGCTCGGGGGGACGAGGGGAGAGTTGCCAATGCTGACGGAGAGCGTCCCAGTCAAACCCGCGCAGGGTGGATGGCACTGGGCAAGGTTATCAGTTCAGTGCCATGTATTCCCTTGAGTCGCCGTGTAGCCATTGTCAGTCTGCTAACCCCCAGCGGTTTGGTAGAAAAGAACAGTTGTTCCTCAACTTGCCGATGCGTGGCAAGCAAGTAGGCATACGGGTTCAACGGCAACGCTATCGCTGTAAGCAGTGTCACCGAACGCTCTTGCAGCCGTTACCGGATATGGACGACAAGCGAGCGGTTGATGACCATCCGTTTGATTGACTCCATTCAACGGCAGTCCTTGCGCCGTACCTTTGTCAGTATTGCCGCTGAGGTAGGACTCGACGAAAAGACGATCCGAAATGTCTTCCACGATGGCCTCGTCGTTCAGCTGACTTGCCCGGATGGCGGGCTACTGCGGACTCCGCCCTATGGCCTATAACCATTTGCGCACATGATCTGGGTGGCACTACTTCAGTTCCCAGGAACGACGGCGGCGGGCTTCCCGCCAGTCCTGTTTGTGTGGCGCTCCCACGCCTCCAGTCTACAACTTCGTTATTTCCTTTCGCCGAGGTCCGTAACATATCGCCCGCATCCGCTATAATAAGTGGGTCGGGTAACCAGGCAAACCACTGAGCTTATTCACCGCGACATACTGATGCACAACACCGGCAAAGGAGGATGGCGCATGGGGCGTCTCATGATCACGACATTGGGCGAAACGCAGGTATGGCATGCAGATGCCCTTTGTCCCCTACCCATCCGCAAAGTGCAGGCATTGGCCTTCTATCTGGGGGTGACCGCGCAGGCTCATCCGCGCGCGCGGTTGGGTGCCCTGCTGTGGCCCGATGCCGATGCCTCGCATAGCCTGCTCAATCTGCGGCAGGTGCTCCTGCGATTACGCCAAGCACTGGGAACGGATGCTGATGCCCATCTGCTGACCACCGGCGACCTCGTGCGACTGGATCTCGGCCCCGATGGCGCGGTCGATGTCGCCACGCTCGGAGCCGCCACCTCGCCACATGCTTCCTCCGCCATGCGGTTGGCTGCTCTCGCTGGCTATGGTGGCCCCTTCCTGGCACACCTGACGCTGGATGACGCGCCGGATTTCATGGCGTGGGTCGCTGGCCAGCGCACCCATTGGGAGGCATGCTACGATCTCATCGCTGAACAGGAACTGCGCAGACGCCTGAATGATGGGCAAACCGACGCCGCTCGCACCCTCGGCCAAGACTGGGTCGCGCGTCGCTCCGATGCCGAGGCTGCCTATCATTGGCTCGCCACCGCCCAGGCGACCGATGGCGATGTGGCTGGGGCGCGACTGACCCTGGCGACGGCGACGCGCATGTGGGCCGATCTGGGGCTAGACCTCACCCATGAGACCCAGGCATTGGCCGAGCGCCTCGCATCATTCGCGCCAGCAATGGCGGTGCCAGAGCATGCGCTGCGGTTGCCCTTCGTCGGACGGCATGACGCCTTTGCGCAACTGAGGGGTGCCTATGCACGGGCCAGCGCGGGGGTATCCAGCGCGGCGCTGGTGCAGGGTGAGGCGGGGCTAGGCAAGTCGCGCCTGGTCGACGCCTTCACCCATTGGGCGATGATGCAAGGGGCCGATGTCGCGGCGGGCCACGCCTATGAGCTGAGCGGACGCCTTCCCTATCAGCCCCTCATGGAACTACTGCGCGAGCGGCTAGCCCGCGAGCACGCCCCCGACGACCTGCTGGACGATAGCTGGCTGTGCGAATTGCAGCGTCTGGTGCCGGAACTGCATGACCGCTACCCCGACCTGCCCCTGCCCGTGGATGATCCAGCGGCAGGCACGCGATTGCTGGAAGCCATCGCTCAACTCGGCATGGCCCTGGCTCGGCAGCGTCCGCTGGTGTGGCTCATCGACGACCTGCACTGGGCGGATGATGCCACGCGCGATGGGTTGATCTATCTGCTGGGCCGCTGGGCAGAGGCAAAATTACCCACCCTGCTCGTCGTCACGCTGCGCAGCGAAGAAGTCGCGGCGACACCTGCCCTGACGGCCTGGATCACTGCCGCCCAGCGCGCGGTCCCCGTCACGGAAGCGTCGCTCATGCCCCTCACGGTGGCGCAAACGGCTGACGCACTATCAGCCCTGCTGGCCGCGACCGCCACATCTGATCTGTGTGCGTGGTTGCACGGCGAGACGGCAGGCAATCCGCTCTACCTGGAACATGTGCTGCAATCCCTGGCAGAGCGCGGCGTCATCCAGTGGCAGGGGGATGCTCCGCGCCTAGATGCCGCCGCCGACATCCCCGCCCTGGCGGCCTGGTTGCCTCAGACGCTGCGTGGTCTGCTGCTGCGCAGCGTCTATCGGCTCGATGCCACAGCGCAGCAGGTGCTGGCGGCGGCGGCCATCGTGGGCACGCAATTCAGCGAAGACCTATTGCCGCGCCTGACCGAGGTCAACGAAAGCACCGTGCTGGCGGCGTTGGAAGCGGCAGAGCATGCCTTGCTCATCCGTGCAGAGGGGGCCCGCTACCGCTTCAGCCACGACAAGGTCGCCGAGGCGGTCTATGGCGACCTCACCCCCGCGCGCCGCCGCCTCTACCATCGGCGTGCCCTCGTGGCACTCGCCGAGGCAAGCCACGCGCCACCCGCCGAACTGGCTCGCCATGCATTGGGCGCGGAAGACTGGGAAGTCGCCATGCGGCACCTGCAACGTGCCGCCGAGGCCGCACGCCAAATCGGCGCGAACCAAGATGCCATCCACCTGTATGAGCGCATGGTGAGTCTGCTGACAACGCCCCCGAGCCATGCCGTGCTGTTCCCTCAGTTCATGGATGTGAACATCGAGATGGTCTACGAGCCGCTGGGGTGGCTCTACCTGAATCGCCGCGAGGCTGAACGGGCGCAGCGCCTCTACGAATCCTTGCTCGGCGAGGTGCAGGCATTCGGCAATCCGCGCATAGAAGGGCGGGTCTGCTTTTTGTTGGGGAGTCTGGCCCTCAACACGGAAACTGATCCCACCGTGGCGTTGCGGTACCTCGGTGAAGCGCAGCGGCTCGCCGTCAGCACCAACGATATCCAAGGCTTGCTCAGTGCCGAGCGGCTGCTGGCCGATATCGCGGAGGAAGCGGGAAACTTGACCCAGGCGCACCACCACGCGGACCACGTCGTGCGCTTGGCCCGCGCACATGGGGAACCGCTGAAGCTTGCACAAGGCTTGAACGTGCTGGGGGGCCTCGCCACTAGTCAAGGGCAATGGGCGCTGGCATGCGCCAGCGCGGAGGAAAGCGTCCTCCTATTCGCGTGGCTCAGCCAGGAAGCGCCGCCGCCCGCGCCGGGGGCGTATCACTTCGCGACTGTTCTGGCGTGGGATGATTTCCTGACGCGCATCCTGCCTTTGTTCACAGCGGCACCAACTACGGCAAACAACCGGGCGCGCCAGTGGGGCGCAGATGGCTTGTCGCAGATGGGTGTCGCTCGTCTGCATCTTGGCCAGGGCATGCTTGGGCGGCAGGCATTGGATCGGGCGTGGCGCATCTGGGCAGAACGTCGCGACGTGCCCTCGCAGCATCACAAACTGTTCGAGAAAACGTGGGGAGAACTTGAGGGCGGCAGCTATGAACACGCCTTGCAAGGTACTCGTACCACCTTAGCAGCCCTAGACGCCTCGGAAGAAGAAGCGTTTAACCCGACCTCGGTGATGCCCCATTGTACCTTGGTGGATGTGCATCACGCGCTTTTTCAACTAGATGAAGCGCGCGCGTCACTGGCCACCGCGCTGGAATATGCTCCCAGTAACCCCATTATGCGTCGCTTCATCACCGCAACGCGCCAGTCTACCCATCATGCGTTGCGGGGTGATTGGTCCAGTTCTCTCGCCGCTGCGCGTGAAGCGCAGTCCCTGCGCGATGCCTGGGACAATCCCCTCCCCTGGTTTGACTTCGCGCGCTACTACGAAACCGAAGCCCTGCTGCGCGCGGGCGACCGTGCCGCTGCGGAGGCGGCTGCCCAGCACCTGGCCGCGCACCTGGGCACCAATCAGCGTTACTGTCTGGTCTGGCTCCGCATGCAAGCGGTGCTCGACCGCCACGCGGGCGACCATGCCGCCGCCCTGGTTCACCTCATCGAAGCCGCTTCCCTCGCCACTGTACTGGACCTCCCCAGCGAGGCTTGGCAGATCGCCAACGAACAAGCCACCACCTACGCTGATCTGAGCGACCGCCCCCACGCGCAGGCCGCCCGCGCTGAGGCCGAGGCGGGCATCGCACGGTTGGCGACGGGCATCGCCGACACCGCGCTGCGCGAGCATTTCACCCAAGCGGCGCTCCGCCATCCCCCTGCCCTGCATTAGCGGCCTCCTCCCTCGTTACCTGGGTTGCCCTGTGCGCTAACGACGCCGTAACGGGGTGACGGCACACTGGGGGAGTGAGACGCGCTGAGCATCTCCTCTTGAGTTTCCTCCTCCAGAAAGGAACGCACGGCCATGAGCAAGACCGTCATCTTCATTCATGGGGCCTGGCTTTCGGCGGACTGCTGGGACGATTTTCAGCCGTACTTCGAGCAGCGCGGCTACACGACCCTCGCACCGAATTGGCCGCTGCGCGATGCCAGTGTGGCCAAATTGCGCGCGAACCCTCCGGCGGCGCTGGCGCACCTGGGCGCGGAGGACATCTTGGCGCACTATGAGCGCATCATCTGCGCCCATGCTGAACCCCCGATCCTTATCGGTCATTCATTCGGCGGCCTCTTTGTGCAACTGCTGCTGGATCGCGGGCTTGGCGCGGCGGGCGTCGCCATCGACCCGGCGGCCCCCAAGGGGGTCATCACACCGCCGAACGCGATCCGTTCGACTGCCGGTGTGTTGCTGACGCCCGGCTTCGGTCACAAGGTTGTGCAGATGACCCTGCCGCAGTTCCAGTTCGGCTTCATGAATGGTCTGCCCCTTGGCGAGCAGCAGGCAGTATATGAAGCGTATGTCGTGCCAGAGAGCGGGCATCTCTTCGCGCAGGCGGTGGGCGCGACCTTTGCGCGCCATTCACCACTTGCCGTGAACTTTCACAACCCCACCCGCGCACCACTGCTGCTGACGGCGGGGCTGCACGACCACACCGTGCCGCCGAGCCAGGTGGGCGCGAACTACCGCCGTTATCGGCGCACTCCCGCGCAAACGGACCTGCTCACCTTCGCTAACCGCACCCACTGGCTTATCAAACAATCAGGCTGGCAAGAGGTCGCTGACTCCATCATCGCCTGGCTGGCTCAGGTCGTCCCGAGCGCATCTGCGTCACTTTCACCAGCGAGCGGCTCAGCACGCAGATGAGTGGTTTCGCCGCTACCCCATATGCTGACGTGACATAAAAGCTCGCGTCTCCACCACACCTATCTTAAAGGAAGAGGTCCACCTATGGCTGCCCCAAAGCCCCTGGAACTGGTCCCTGGTAACTCGCTCATCACCAAGACCCCCGAAGAGGGGCGCGCCCTGGCGATCATGATGGCACGGATGGTCGTGCATGCGACCCAGCCGGACGTAGAGGTGCTCAAGCGTCTGCGCCCGATCTACTCCGAAGATCCGCGTGCGCTGATCGAGGTGACGCACGTCGTCGCCATCGAGTTCGCGACCATCGCCGCTGCCAACAATTATTGGCGGACCCCGGTGCCAGCGGCGACACCCGAGCACGCGAAGGAGCACCAGGCATGAAGGCCATCCGACTCCACGGGCGCGGCGGCCCCGACCACCTGATATATGAGGACGCGCCCGACCCGCAACCAGGGCCAGGGGAGGTGCTGGTGCGCGTCGCCGCCACGGCTATCATCGCCAATGAATTGTACTGGGACCTGACATATCAGCAGCCAGATGGCACGCCGCGCCCAACGCCTATCCCTGGCCGCGATGTGGCGGGCACGGTGGCGGCCCTAGGTGCTGGCGTCACGGACCTCGCCATTGGCACGGCGGTCTATGGCCTGCTCGCCTTTGGCCGCGACGGGGCGGCGGCGGATTTCGCCATTGCCCGGCCCGACGAGTTGGCTCCCATGCCGCGCACGCTGGATGCCGCGCACGCCGCTGTCGTGCCGCTCTCGGCGCTGACGGCCTGGCAGGCGCTTTTCCCCGCCGCGGGGCTGGTGGCAGGGCAGACGGTGCTCATCCACGGGGCGGCGGGTGGCGTGGGCACCTACGCACTACAATTGGCCCACTGGACGGGCGCGCGGGTCATCGTCACCGCCTCAGCGCGCCAGGGCGACTTTCTGCGCGATCTGGGGGCGGATGTCGTGATCGACTACACCACCACGCGGTTCGAGGATGCCGTACCAAAGGTCGATGTCGTCGTTGACCTCGTGGGCGGTGCGACCCTGGCGCGTTCGTGGGCGGTGGTGAAGCCAGGGGGCACGCTCGTCTCGGTCGTTAGTCCACCACCGGATGTCACCGCGCATGACGGGGTGCGCTTCCGCTGGTTCATCGTGACACCCAGCGGTGCGCAGTTGCGCGAGATCGGCGCATTGCTCGACGGTGGCCAGGTGCGCCCCATCGTGGATGCGATCTTTCCGCTGGCCGACGCCCGCGCGGCGTATGAGGCGTCGGGCGCGGGCCACGCGCGCGGCAAAATCGTCCTCAAAGTCGCTCAGTAGGAACTGCTGGTCGGGTAATCGGCTTTCCCCATCGTTGGTCGGAAACCACCTTTAGCCGTGAGGCTGATAGCGACACAGAGCGGGCGCGTCGCGTCATCGCAGCACGGCGTGTGGCACCTACGAGAGCAAGGAGCACCTCCCATGGCGAATGCAGACAAGAGCGCGCGGTAGGGAGCACTGGTGTATTGACTCCCCCGGTCGCTGTGATGGATGAGACCTGCCGTCGGCTGGCGGCGACCGAGCGCCTGCGCAGGGCCAATTCTACGAGCGCCTCATCCCGCTGTGGACTCATCGCCCAGCCCACGCGCAGCCGGGAGGAGCAGTCCACGATGCCCGCCACATACAGCCATCCTTGCTGCGTCCAGACTCCCGTCATGTCCACCACCCATTTTTTATTGGGACGCTGGGCCTGAAAATCGCGGCGCAGCACGTAGGGTAAACGTTCTGGTTGGTTTTGGAGGATAGAGCACGTGCTCCCATCTGCATTGAGTTTGAGTGCCGTCATTCTTGTATATGCAAAGGAGCCACTTGGCCGTGGTTGAAGATTCTACGACCCCTTCTCTTGTCAGTGCGGTTCCTGTCGGCACCCCCATCCGCTTCTTCATTATTTCAACCTTCGTAGACTTCCCGGTCGGAAGGGATATCCTGTAGGAGCGGGTCTTCCAAGATATGGGTCAATCGACATGCATACTCATGTGCAATAATTGATGCATGGAGATCGAATCGGCTCGGCAGCGGTCCATGAGCGAGGCACGGTCGCGCATCCTCGACGCGGCCCTACAAGTCCTCGCCAGTAACCCCGACGCAGGAATGGGTGACATCGCCCTTGCTGCCGGCGTTGTGCGCAGAACCGTGTATGGCCACTTCCCGTCACGGATCGACCTGGTCCGCGCTCTCGCCCAGTTGGCGGTAAACGAGGTTCAAGAGATCCTCGATGGCGCTCACGCGACTGGCAGGACCGCCCCGCAGGTGTGGGCCGACTTCATTTCCCGCATGTGGCCGCTAGCGCATCGTTACCGTGTGCTGGTCGCTCTCCGCCGCGGCGAATACGGCAGAGAGATCCACGCCCTTCTCAAGCCCGTCGACGACAGCATCATGGCGCTTGTCCGGCAAGGGCAGGCCGACGGTTCGTTCGGTCGGCACCATCCCGCCAACATCCTCGGGCAGATCGCCTTCGCTACCGTTTTCAACATCTTCGATAGCGGTTCAACGGATGGCCAGGCTCGATCGTCGAGTTCATAAAACTCATTGGCCCACTCACTGACCCGGTGGCGTTCGGAGGAAACGGCGAAGATGCATTTGATGTCGTCGTCCCGTCGCTGCCCGGATTCGGGTTTTCGCAAAAGCCGACCGAGACGGGGGTGGACCGTTCCACGTATCGCCAGCGCCTGGGTGGAACTCATGAAGCGTCTTGGCTACAAGCATTGGGCCGCTCAAGGTGGTGATTGGGGTGCCGTGGTAACCTCCGCCCTTGGGGCTATGCGGCCTGAGGGTCTTCTCGGGATTCACTTGAACACGCAATACGCATTTCCCGCACAGATACCCGACACGCTGTCGCCCGACGAGTGCTATGCCATGGACTCCCTCGCCCTCTACACCGGCGATCTCGGGGGCTCAAACCACCCCCAGGGCACGAAGCCAGAGACCGTCGGATTTGCTCTGGCGGACTCTCCGGCAGGCCAAGCAGCCTGGATCTACGAAAAATTCCAATCCGAAACGGACAACCACGGGCTCGCCGAGGACGCGCTCAGCACCGATGACATGCTGGACGC